>CAYSEL010000103.1:0-4431 GCA_964430035.1 uncultured Candidatus Bathyarchaeia archaeon | reverse complement strand
GCAGAATACAGAAAGCGACGGACTTATGAGGAATAATTAATATCCATTTGAAACATGGATTATTGCAAATCTTACCTAAAATATTTCGTATTTCGAGCTTTCAAAAATATCTTAATAATGGCCTGATGCCTCCTGTAATTTCATCTTAACACTAAAGGCTTATTAATCTAGAAACTTCTTTAAGGGGGAAATAATATAAGACAAACAGTTCTCACCGTTCAATGGGCAAATGGTGGTTGAAGTGGGCAAGGTCTCGAAAGGGGTGAAATGCTCCGTTGAAAACTGCGATGAAGAAGCAGTAAGGTCTCTGCCAATTGATAAGGTGACAGGCACAGGCTTAAAGGTTCAGGGAGCCAGACGCGTATACCTCTGCAAAGAGCACTATAAAGGGTATAAAAAGGCGGCAAAGAAAGAAAAGATGCTGGACAAATGGCGCTATAGAAGAGAAATGGTCTGAGAGGTTAACGATATTTTCCAGTTTCTTCCATTCCCCCTCCCCAGAATTTCACAGATATTTTAAATAGAGTTTCAACAGCATCTCAGCTGAATAAATGAGCAAGAATAACCGAAGGCTGAGGCAAAGGTCAATGGAATTTTTGGTTCTCACTCCGCGTAACGTGAAAAATCCCGAGAGGGAAAGAATCATTCTAGAAGCGGTGATTGAGGCAGCTGAAGCCGCTGGTATTGAACGGATTATTAAGCGCAGAGGCAATGTATACAGTATCGGCGTCTACCTAAACGATGGTAGAGGCAAGATTCTCTTGTATAACGATTGGGATAAGGACTGGGGCTGGAGAAGAATCTTTAATGTTATAATGTCTTCGATGAAGCTTCCAAAACTAAACAATTCGAAGAGTCAACTAGTCTTAACGCCTTCCTAAGATTTTCATTAAAGGTCTTTACTGTTAACATAAACCATTCAACTATTCATCTACAAAAATCTTTATCTTAAGATTAGGCATTAAGACTGTTAACTGTGCTGGTTAAATGAGGGTTACGTCTTGAAAATCCTTCAGCTCCACTCAAACTTCATCGAGTATCGCCCCGTGAAGAAAGAGATAACTTCAGCAGAGGAATGCGAGAAGAAATCAACTAGATTAGAGGAACTTGTCGTCCTTTTCACATGCATTGAGAAGGAAGACTCATTTGAGACTGCCCATAAAGCAGTGGACTATGTTAAAGAGTATTTGGACCAGATTAAGACCAGCCGGATACTCATCTATCCTTACGCACATTTAAGCGATAACTTAGCGGGTCCGGCTGAGGCACTTAACATTCTGAAAGAGATGGAACGTTACGCGAAGAGCTTAGGAGTTGAAACCTACCGTGCTCCCTTTGGATGGTGTAAGGAGTTCTCCATATCGATTAAAGGTCACCCCCTTGCTGAACAGTTTAGAACTGTGACCTTGGAAGAAAGAAAGGAAGCTGAGGTTATATCAAAGGCTCTTCAAGCTGAGGAAAAATTGAGGTCTTACTGGTACATCCTCCAACCGGACGGGCGCATGGTTCCCGTAGAAGAATTCGACTTCACCGGTCATGAGAATTTGAAAAAGTTTGCTGACTACGAGATTTCGAAGGTCAGAGCGGTTCAGCAGGTTCCTCCCCACGTTAATCTGATGAAGAAGCTGGAATTGGCGGATTATGAACCTGCAAGTGATTCGGGAAATTTCAGATGGTATCCTAAGGGCAGATTGATTAAGTCTCTACTTGAACGATACGTAACCGAAAAAGTGGTTGCTTATGGAGGTATGGAGGTTGAGACTCCTGTCATGTACGACCTTCAGCATCCCAGTCTTGCAAGCTATCTCCACAGGTTCCCAGCCCGCCAGTACATATTGAAGTCAGACGATAAAGAGTTCTTCCTAAGGTTCAGCGCATGCTTCGGCCAGTTTCTCCTAGCAAGCGACGCTCAGATCTCTTACAGACAGCTACCACTAAAGATTTACGAGTTGACGAGGTACAGTTTCAGAAGGGAGAAAAGCGGTGAATTGGCTGGGTTAAGACGGCTTAGAAGTTTCACAATGCCTGATTGTCATGCTTTATGCGCTGATTTCGACCAAGCGAAGGAAGAGTTTGTCAAGCGGTTTAAGCTGAGCCTTGAGACGCTGGAGGGTTTAGAGTTAACAAGAGACGATTACGAGCTAGCTATAAGATTCACGAAAGACTTCTATCAAGATAACAGTGAATTCATAGTCTCCTTAGCTAGGATGTTCGGCAAACCCGTCCTAGTAGAGATGTGGGAGGAGAGGTTCTTCTATTTCGTCTTAAAGTGGGACATTAACTTTGTTGATAGCCTAGGCAAAGCTTCAGCCCTTTCAACAGATCAGATAGATATCGAGAATGGTGAAAGATACGGCATAACATTCATAGATGAGAAAGGAGAAAAGAGAACCCCCCTTATTCTGCATTGCTCCCCAAGCGGAGCGATAGAGAGGGACATATACGCCCTTTTAGAAAAAGCCTACAAAGAACAGAAGAAGGGTAGAGCTCCAACGCTGCCGCTTTGGCTCTCGCCGACGCAGGTGAGAGTGATCCCGGTTTCAGAGCAATTCTACAATTACGCTGAAAAGATTGCGGAGAAGATTTGGATGCAAAACATTCGGGTCGATTGGGACGACCGACCCTTAACGATGCAGAAGAAGGTGAGAGAGGCTGAGATGGAGTGGGTTCCTTACATAATAGTGGTTGGGCAGGAAGAGGTTGAGACTGGGGTTTTAGCGGTTAGAGACCGCCGGCTCTCGGGATCTGAGAAAGATGTAAGGATTAGGAAGATGAAACTCGAAGAGTTGCTCGCAGAGATCCGTGAAAGAACGAAGGATAAACCGTTTATGCCCTTAACCTTGCCCATGACGATTTCAAGGAGACCACGTTTCTACGGCTAGAACAATTTCCTTTTTAAACAACCTACGTAAAAAAAAATATTATCTTACATGATCAATAGTTTGTTATGGGGTGTAATGTTTGTCCGAAAAGGAACTTTTAGTATACATTGACGGTGAATATTATCCAAGATCTAAGGCGAAGATCTCAGTCTTCGATCATGGTCTTCTCTACGGAGACGGCGTTTTCGAAGGCATACGGTCTTATGGAGGTCTAGTCTTCAAATTGAAGGAACACATAGATCGCCTGTACTGTTCGGCGCATGCAATCATGCTCGAAATTCCAATGACAAAGGAGAAGATGATTCAAGCAGTCCTTGAGACTCTCAGAATAAATGGGTTAAGAGATGCTTACATCCGTCTAGTAGTCACAAGAGGAATTGGAGACCTAGGTCTGGATCCAAGGAAATGTCCGAAACCAACGGTCATTATCATAACCGTTCCTATGCTGCAACTTTACGACGAAGAGAAGAGAAAGATGGGGATGAGCATGATCATCTCTTGGACGAGAAGGGATCCGGTTGACGCGACGACTCATGAGATAAAATCGTTGAACTACTTGAATAGCATCCTTGCAAAGATAGAGGCAAACAATGCTGGAGCTGATGAAGCGATAATTCTCGATAAGCATGGGTGCATCTGTGAACCTACAGGCGAGAACATATTTATTGTTAAGGATGGAAGGCTGATCACTCCGCCACCATCAAGCGGTCCTCTACATGGAATAACTGCAAATGTGGTTAAGAAGATTGCTGAAAAATTAGGTTACCCCGTCATTGAGAGGGCAGTGACAGTTGCGGAACTCTACAGTGCAGACGAGGCCTTCATGACTGGGACAGCGGCTGAGATTATGCCGATAAGGGAGGTTAACAAACGCATAATAGGTGAAGGCAAGATTGGACCGGTCACAGAGAGGCTACTCCAAGAGTTTTACAAAGTGGTGAGAGACCCCGCTGAAGGAACACCAATATGAAGATGAGGCATTATGAAGGTTCTGATACTAACTGAAAGGGAGATAGAACCGCTACTCTCAATGGATGAGGTGATCGATGCTGTTGAGACGGCTTTCAAAGAGAAAGGTTTAGGATACGTGCAGATGCCAGCGAAACAATATCTCAATTATGGCAAGTACGGCGGCGACTTAAGGTCGATGCCTTCTTATCTCGAAAGGCTTGACATATCCGCTGTGAAGGTTGTAAATTCTCACCCGGAGAATCCGGCAAAGCATGGTCTTCCAACAGTGATGGCTACAATAGTTCTTGTGGATCCCGAAACTGGGGCGCCACTTGCAATCATGAGTGGTAGATGGATTACGGCGATGAGGACGGGTGCCGCTGGAGCAATAGCTGCGAAGTATCTGGCGCGTAAGGACTCTAGAGTTGTAGGTTTAGTGGGAGCTGGAACCCAAGCCAAGACTCAGCTGGCAGGACTCTTGGCATTGTATGAAGAATTGGATGAAGTTCGAGTTTGGAGCCGAACCGAGTCAACTCGAGATAATTTTGTCTCTGAGATGCAGTCAAAATATCAAGACAAAACCCGTATAGTTCCAGTT
>CAYSEL010000102.1:0-6494 GCA_964430035.1 uncultured Candidatus Bathyarchaeia archaeon | reverse complement strand
GGGTTACCGGAAGTACATTTTAGTAGGGATCTGCTGATGTTTAATTTTTCTCTAAGATCGTCTTCTAAGTGCTTGTCGCTACTTGAGTTCAGCCTGATGTGTAAGCTTCTTTCCTCAGATCTGCCACGAAGGGCGAAGCGTAGATTTACATATGTCTCCAACTAATTTTGCAACCTTTGGGTGACAGAGTAAACAAGCATGGTTGTATCCCGCGAGACGAACATAAGAGATCAGTTCATTGACGAGGTAATTTTCACTAGAGCAGGGAGGATCACATAAGATGACCTAGAGTTAATTGTTTGGACATGACTAGTAAAGAATGGTGCAGAATATTTTGAACGGCAGCGCAAAATCGAAGGCGAAAACCTAAGACTTGATCTATTCTCTAAAATTAAAAGCGAATATGCTGTTATAGAGCTTAAACGTGGCAAAGCCGCAAAAGAAACTCTAATTCATCAATTACGACTTTATATGTATGGAATAAAAGATAGATTTGGGTTGAAAAATCTGCGAGGCATCATAATTGCGAGAGACAAAAGTCTTGATTTGCACGAGGGACTCCTGAAAACTAAAAATAACGATATCGAATTTGTTCCCTACATGTTCTCGTCTGAACTTCACCTATGAGTAAATGTATGCGTTCTGTGAGTAAGCATGGCTTCAATTCTTTGGTTCCGTTAATGGAGACTATCAGCATTCTTTTAATACGTTGCCTTCTTTCAGAAAGGTTGTAGTTTAAGAGAAAAGTTTATACAACATTTTTGTTGCAGTAACTGTGCCTATCAGAACATGTTCTCCTGTCTTTGAACTAGATATTGAATTCTATACCTGCTTATCAGATCTTACGCTGCATTCCACTCTTGCACATCTAATCAACGTTTCAGATCGAGAGCGAAAGGATAATGGGTCTCAGCAATTTCGTATTTCGCTTCTTTCTTTTTATGCAATGATGTTATTCTCAGCTCGTGGGGACCGACCGAATCCAACAAAGATTTTTTCCGCTTAGTAGTTCGTGTAACCCTTCTCTGAAGCCTTTTTTCTGAGCAAGAGCTCCTAGGCAAGCTTCTTCATTTGAAAGATCCTTGAAGCACTCTGAACATTGATATATTTTACTGAAGTGAAGTTATGTTTGGATGAAGTAGATGAAGCTTTTGAGTGGCTTCTGCTAATGGATTATGTACAATTGATCGTTTCACTGAAGCCAGAGAAGATCTTATTAAGTCAAAGACAGAATTCTGAAACCATGAAGTCTTGTGTGTTATATTTTTCAAGAACGGGAAATACAAAACATATGGCAGAAGCCATTTCCGAAGAGATAAAAGCACCTGTTTTCGATATGACCTCTTCTGATCCTTCAATCGCTAAAGACTTTGACCTGCTGATAATAGGAACTCCAGTTGAAGGCTTCAACCCCGCAAAGGAAGTCAAGGCATTCGTGGAGCAACTCCCAAAAACTGAGGGGAAAAAAGCGATATTATTCTGCACTTATGCTCTCTGGAAAGGCAGAACTATCGGCGTTTTAAAGAAGGAACTGTCCAGAAAAGGCTATGAAACAATACTCGATGTCTCGAAAAAAGGAGTAAAGCCAGACCAGCCATCACAGTTTTCCGATAGCATAAATAAAATACGTAAAGCACTCGAAAAATAGGTTCATCCAGCCCCTATATCCAGCAACCTTTTCTTCATTACCCAATTCTGAAGCCATAAATGTTCAATTAGGCTAGTTTCTCGGATTAGAAGATTTCTTAAGCAAGTTGTTGAAGTTTATTTGACTCCAGATTAATTCCCCAAAAATCTCTACTATCGGAACGGAAAAGCTGAAGTAATAGATTTGGATCGTTAGAAAAGATGGTGTGGACTTGACCCATTTGGGTATAGGTCCGACCACCCACACCAACAATCAATTTCAGAATCTTCGTAAATGCGTAAATATTTTCTTGATGATGCCGGTTAGAAGAGATTATGAAATACGAACTTGGATAGGCATCCGTCCATTCCTTATTTTTCAGAGAGACAAAGGTATGCCTCATTTTTTCAGGGTTTCTGCGAAGTTCTTCAGTTTTTCGTAAGCTTCACTCAATGAGCCTATTGTCATGGAGAACCTTTCAAATGGGCAAATGTCTCTTCCACTCTTGTCGAGTATTTTAGGCACGAGCATCTCATACTGAAGAGGGACCTTATTCTCTTCAAGAACTTTTAACCCTTCAACGCTCAAGGTTAAAGCGTAAACTACGCCTACCCGTGAACTAGCCAAGAGAAGCCCAGCGGCTCTTCCAACAACCCTGTCTGCAACGGAAGACCCATTCAGATCATTTCTTAATATTTCAACTGCTTCGAGCAGCCCGCTTATGCCTGACGATCTAGAGTGGAAGATCGTTGTGCCGTCCTTAACTATGACGAGTGAAAGGTGTTTCTTCTTTAAGAATTCTTTTGCAGTCTCTAAATCGTTCATCCCCTTCAGAAAAAATAAAAATCTCCTAATAAGTTTAATGTCTGCAAACGCAAATCATTATCTTGCCAAATCTTTTATTATAACCTAAACTCTTGGGCTTATAAGGTTTTCATTTCTTCTTTGTAGACCTTCAAAAATGCTCAAATATTATTAACTACTCTCTTATGCGTTTGGAGGAAATTTGGATGGGAAGCCGTATTGACGCTTTAAAGAGCCTCTTCGCCTCTAAAAATCTCGACGGATACCTCGTAACGGGAGAGAAGAATATGCAGTATCTCACTAATTTTTCAGGGGGCTCAGCGCTCCTCATCCCTGATGAGGAAGAGAATGTGCTTTTTGTCCATAGTGTCAACTATGAAGCTGCCAAGGAAGAGGCGAAGGACGTTCATGTTAAGCTGGTTAGGATAGGTGAAAACCTTGATGAAGAGGTTTCCAAAATGATTACTTCCTTGAATCTTCGACGGGTTGGCTTCGATTCGTTGAAGGCCGCCTCGTATCTTAAGATGAGGAACCTTCTGAAAGAAACTGCTCTTGAGACTGCCGAGGACCTCTTATGGAGTTTACGTAAAGTGAAGGATCAGAAAGAGGTGCATCTCATCAAGAAAGCTGCTGACTTGACAAGCCGTGGGATGGAGAAAGCCTCCGAAATTCTGGAACCTGGATTGAAGGAACGTGAGGTTGCAGCTGAGATTGAATATGAGATGAGGAAGGCGGGTTCACATGGCTTTGCCTTTGAATCAATAGTCTCTTCAGGTCCAAACTCAGCCTTCCCACACGGAGGGTTAGGAGAGAGAGTGATAGAGAAGGGCGAATTAGTCGTAATCGATATAGGGGCAAAGGTTGAAGGTTACTGCGCAGATCTCACACGGACCTTTATCATAGGTAGGCCTTTGCCTAAGCAGGCTGAGATTTACAGAATCATAGAGGAGGCGCAGGCTTCAGCGGTGACGATGATCCGCTCGGGGATCGAAGCGAGAGAAGTCGATAAAGCATCAAGGGACTACATCGCGAAGATGGGTTACGGCGAATACTTCGTCCATAACCTTGGGCATGGCTTAGGATTGGATGTCCATGAGCCTCCAGCACTTGGGCCGAAAAGTAGCGATATCCTTTCAGTAGGAAACGTTGTTACGGTTGAGCCTGGAATTTATATACCAAAATTTGGAGGTGTACGGATAGAGGACACGATTTTGGTTTTAGAGGAGAGGGCGGATAAATTGACGAGGGCTCCTATTTTGCCTCTTTCTTAATCTTCGAAACGAGCGACGGATATTACCGTTTATGGAGACCCTTTAATTTTTCAGCTCCGCCTTTTTCACGTAAGTCTACTATTCCAACCCTTCCATTAGGTTCAAGCTCTTGTGCGATGATGCATGAGAATTTGTATATTTTTGTGTCTTTGAGTACCCAGCAATCTGGCGGCAGCCCAGCTTTCATGCATGATTGGCAAAGGAACTCTTCAGCGTCCCATCCCCACTCAATCGGCACCTGCGGAAGTAAGAGCCCTTTATAGAAGCCCCTCTCAACTATCAGCCCGTCTACTCCAACATCCACTTTTGATGGATACTCTTTAGGTGAAGAGACTGTAATCAGTTGTGGAGTTGTAAGCACACTGACCTCAAAGACTACCTTGTTCAGTTCATGGGCGGTCATAGGTAGAAAACGTGGATCCCGTGTTGCTGATTCTACAGCAGCCTCGATAACAGCGCGGACAAGCGGGTATGTTGGGTATGGAAAACCAATGCATCCCCGTAGACTTTTTTCCCCACTAACAACGCTGTTTATTGTAACGAAGACGCCTTTTGGCTCCTGAAATTTTTCTGGAACATCCTTTGGTGGTGCTATTATTCTGCCGTCTTTCAGATTTTCTTCAACAGCTCTCCTTGCAAGCTTGACTAAAAACTCTCCTTCTTCTTCTGTCAATTTGAAAGGACTAGACATTTTCCTTTATATCTCCAACTTGGGCAGAGAACTTTCCAACTAATTTTCGAGGCTAGAATTTCAAAGACTCTTCTTGAATCCCATCCTTGGTTATAATGAGGAAGTCTATCCCATCCCCGCTCATCGCATCGCGACTTATAGCCGATTTGATCGCCCTCGTTACAAGATTTTTACCTTCCTCCAGTGTCATGCCATCCCTGTAAGAGTCTTCTAACGTGCCCATGGCTATTTCTGCACCGGATCCTACGGCTGTGTACTTATCCTGTATATTCGAGCCTAAGACATCTAGGACATAAAGGGACGGCCCCTCATCATCCACCCCTGCGATAATAGTTTGGGTGATTAGCGGGAGGAGCCTACGGTTGAAGAGAAGGTTAGATATCATTTTGGCTACCGCCCTCACAGATATGGGTCGACCAACCTCTAGCCGTAAAGGTTTGCGTAAGCCCCTACCTCGCGAATGAGAATCTGCATGTCTGATACGAGTCCAGCGCAAGCTGCCCCAATATTGTTAGTTATTTTGAAGACTTTCTTCCCGGACCGACTCATAACGAAAGAACCATAGGATACCCTTTTCTCAGAAGCCAGAATTACGCCGTCTGAACAGACAACCCCAACGGTGGTTGCACCTGGAACATAAAGATATTGATTTTGATCTTCGCCCACTTATTTCGCCCCTATCAAATTTAATCTAGATGTCTGCCAAGTCTTAATTAACAAAGCCTCGGATTATTAAAACTTTTTTACGTGTACCAGAAGGAGTGAGTAACTAGAAGAGTATGTCTTCACCCAGTTTGACGCGGTTCCCGATTAGGGGAATCCCTTCCTCTTCCAGCCGTTTTCTCCTCTCACTAACCTTATCCCCAACGATTCTGCCGTCTGAACGAACGACCCTATGGCATGGAATTATTGGCGGTGAGGGGTTCTTATGCAAAGCGTTGCCAACAGCTCTGTATGCGTTTGGTCGACCAACCTTTGCAGCTAACCTTTTGTACGTTGTTACCTTCCCTTTAGGGATATCTAAAGTTGCAAAGAGAACATCTCTTTCAAATTCTGACATAGACGACAAATTTTTAGCGATCTTCTCCCTATCCTTCATTTTAAGTTGCAATTGACTCTATTCCTCATCTCATCATATTTTGCTGATAAGGAATCAAGTTGAGCACTCTTCTTCTTCAATGACGATTCAACATATTCTAGGAATCGGGTCTCCAGTGGGTCTTGAAATTATTCTTCTCCCTCCAACAGATGTTTGCATTGCTACTCCACGAAAGTCATCTGTCGCTTCTCCGATTATCTCCGCATCCTTGCCTTCCTCAGTGGACTTTAACAGGTTGAGAACATCTTCAGCCTTTTCTTTAACTACACCTATGACTACTTTTCCCTCGTTTCCAACCTCAAGCGGGTCTAAGCCAAGCATCTCACAGGCTGCTCGTACATCGCTTCGAATAGGGATATTCTCCTCCACCACCATTATGCCTACCTTGGATTTCTCAGAGAACTCGTTTAGGGCGTCGGCTAATCCTCCACGTGTTGGATCCTTCATTGCGACTATGCCTCCCACTTCGCTCAATAAACGGTTGATAAGAAGGTTCAACGGTTTAACGTCTGATTTGATCCCGCTTCCGAAGCTTAAGCCTTCCTGCGCTGAGAGTACGGCTAAACCGTGATCCGCCAAGGTTCCGGACAATATGATCTTATCTTTTGCTGAGAGGTTCGAGTCAAGAATCCAACGGCTCGTAAAGTCAGCTCGAAAACGTTTCACGACTGAGAGATTCTTTTCTAAAGCTTCGCCCCGAACACCTATCCCAGAGATATTTATGACGCATCCTCCCAAGCTTCCCTTCTCAACAACTTTTATATCGCCAGTTATTATGGCGGCGCCCGCTTCAATACATGTCCCACGCATACTGGCGAGGATCCTTTCAAAATCTTCAATCCTAAAGCCCTCTTCCAAGACGAGGCCGCACGCCAGAGCCTTCGGCTCAGCGCCCAAGACCGCGATGTCGTTAATCGTTCCAGAGACTGCCAATCGCCCAATATCTCCTCCTGGAAAGAAGATTGGCTTAACGGCATGCGTATCGCTTTTTAGGACGATGTC
>CAYSEL010000101.1:0-4151 GCA_964430035.1 uncultured Candidatus Bathyarchaeia archaeon | reverse complement strand
ATTCTCAACAATCATTCTTGTATTGGCTTTTGTCTCCCTGACATCTTTCGGAACTGTTTTCGACATTGTCTCAGAAAATATTAACGTCTCCCCATCTGCGGGTGGTGTGCTTGTTAAACGGTTATGGAATGCGACATCAATTCTTTCCAGCCCCTTATCCTTAAGCGATCTAGATACTCTTCCCAAGATTTTTAAAATAGAGAATTTAGCTCCAAGATTGGAAAATACGCCCAGCGTGGATCCAATAGCCCAAATCATTAACCCAGTAAATAATAAAACTGTCCCTATATATGGGGTTGAAGGCATATCACCTACTAACGACCCCATACTCAAAAGTCGAAGTGACTTTATAACTGTAGGCAGGAATTTAAACGAGAGCGGAGAGGACGAAGTTCTAATCAGTAGAAGCATGGCTTCTATGCTGGATATAAACTTGAATGCTTTAGATATGGGTACGCAACATGTCCATCTCTTAATTTCAGGTGTTTACGGCTTTAGAGGAAATTTCACTGTGAAAGGTGTTTTCGACGACTCAAAATATATGGGACTCATCGATCTTGATGGGCAATCTTTCGGACCCATACGGCTCCTCCCAGAGGGTGATCTAAGGGTCTGCAATAGTACAGAGGTTATCCTAATGCATTGGAAGACGGCTAATAGGCTTCAGGAGGGGATTGAAGCAATGCTCCCTCAGGGAGCTCCTCAAATCGCGGTGCTTTATGAGATAGTCTTTCAGTTCAGCGAGACGGCAAATATTCAAGATATGATTAGAACATTGATATACTCTTTCCACTATGATGTCTTTATTACATCAAATAATGCTATAACACATTACTTAATAGGCGCCTATTACCAAGTGAAAGGCGCTGGCGAACTTATAATTCCACTAGCAATGGTAATTCTGAACATTGGGACAGTAATGCTAAACGCTGTTTATGAGAGGCGTAATGAACTCAAAGTTCTCTCCATGTTAGGTTTGAATCCCGCTCATATAAGGCTTATTTTCCTAGCTGAAGCCGTAATAATTGGGATGGTTGGCGGTGGAATAGGCTACTTATTTGGACTTGGTTTCTACCGTATCATATCATTCTTTGGACAGTCACTTCTGGTTCGGGAAAAACTGGAATGGTGGTGGAGCGCCATAGGTTTTGCAATTGCACTAATAGCGTCAATAGTATCGGCTATTAGACCAGCTATACTGGCAGTTAAGATGTACACACCTTCCATGATTCGCAAATTTAAGCTAGCTGAGCACGAGGAGAAAACTCGTAGAGAAGAGATCTTCAAGGTATATCAAGCCAAAGAGTTAAGCATGCCCGTGAAGGTTCTTCCCAGCGAGTTGCCGTTCTTCATCGGTTTCCTACTAAACAGGCTTGAAGAGATGAGGACGGGAGCCTTCGAAAGGGTTGAAGAGATTAAGGAACTTCCAGAGATAGAGAATGTTAAAGGTGAACTTGTCAAGACAATTAGATTCGATTATTATTTAACAGTTTCTGGAAAAGGAAGAGGGACAAAGAATGAGTTGATATGTATCAAGAGCCCAGAAGAATCTTATTACCGTGTGAAGCTAGTCTCTAACCCAGCCAGTCCAGGCATGCCGGAAGACGCTATCGATAGAACTATTGATTTTATACATTCACTATCAATGGAATGGAGCAAGAACAAAAAGAGAATAATCGGCGCCTAATTTCGCTGTTTTGATTACTTCTTCACTAAGTTTCAAGGTTTTTAAGTCTAGCCGGTTTGTCTGGTCTAAGGTGCTTTACATTATGAGGTTTTTCATTGCGCTTCTACATAGAATTTTTACCCTTCGTTTGCCGCCCCTACTACTGCGAAGAATTTATTATAAGTCGGCTCTCCATAACTTATCGAATAAATTATCAAAACGCTATAAAAGATTAATTAATCCCTTTCCCAAAAGGTGTTTCTTGGATATTTTGCGGTTGATGAGGGATTAATGGTCCAGATCAGCCATTAATGGAAGTATCCCTCTTTTTTTAACGCCTTTTCAAGTCCTTCTAAGACAAGTTTGACGTTTCTTTCGTTCGAGTTTACACCCATCAACCCTATACGCCAAATCTTGCCTTTAAGCCTTCCAAGCCCACCGCTTATCGTTATGTTGAATTCTTCGCGGAGGGTGTCCCGAATTCTCTCTTCCTGAATGTTTGCTGGCACCTTCACGGAGGTTATCACAGGGCACCTGTATCCCTCATCAGCATGCATCTCCAAACCTAAGGCTTCAAGTCCCTCCATGAGGAGCGTCCAGTTCCTTCGATGTCGCGCCCACCTAGCTTCCAGCCCCTCCTCGTAAAGGAACCTTAGAGCCTCTCTTAAGGCGTAGACAAGAAGGATAGGGGCAGTGTGATGGTACACGCGGTTGTTCTTGACCCAATACTCTTCAATCATTGAAAGGTCTAAATACCAGCTCTGAACCTTGCTCCTTCTGTTCCTAATATGTTCCATAGCTACCTCATTTGCGGTTATTGGAGCCAATCCGGGCGGGCAGCCTAAACACTTTTGTGAAGCACTATAGCATACATCTACTCCGTACCCGTCGATATCGAGTTCGCATCCTCCCAGAGATGTGACAGCATCAACCAAAAGTAAAGCGTCATACTCATGCACAACCTTCGAGATTTCCTTAAGTGGTTGGAGGATGCCAGTTGAGGTCTCTGCATGGACGATTGTGACAACTTTGGCATTAGATTCTGAGAGGGCTGCTTCGACTTCCTCCTTTCTGATAATCTCCCCCCATTCCGCCTCAACTACCACTGGTTTTCCACAGCACCTTTCAACAATCTCCTTCATCCGTTCGCCGAAGAAACCGTTAACGCACACAACGACATCGTCGCCTCTCTCGACGAGGTTGCAGATTGCACTTTCCATACCAGCTGAACCCGTTCCAGAGATAGGAAGGGTTATACGGTTTCTAGTCTTGAAGCAGTATCTAAGCAGTTCAACAGTGTCATCCATAATCTCCATAAAGTAGGGGTCTAAATGCTCAACAATAGGTGCGGTCAAAGCCTTCAAGACCTTAGGGTCAACATTGCTCGGCCCGGCTCCCAAGAGAAGCCTCTCAGGCGGTTTAAGCTCGCCGTAAACCATCCTCGACATGTCCAATGCCTCTCGCTTGGAAAATTTATCTCAAATAGCATTAACACAATTATATAAAGGCTTTATGCTTTTAGGCTTCATTGAGGGAACGGTAAGACTTAAGTTAGACTTGATCGACAAAAATATTTGGCGGGGGTACCCGAGCCAGGTCTAAATAGAGGGTTAAAGATGCAAGTAAACATCTAGGATAAGGGGGAGGACTTAAGATCCTCTGGCGTAGGCCTCCGTGGGTTCAAATCCCACCCCCCGCACTATATACGTGAAAAATGCCGGGGGGTTTGTAATGGCGATGTTAAATGTATTTTGGCTTTCTGAAAATTTTTCCTCCATCATGGTATTCTCCTGTTACATATTCGAAGCCGGCCTCTATTAGGGCGCAGGCTTCTTTCACGTTTTTCGCAACTTTTGAGATGTATTCCTGTTTGTCTTTGAAGAGTTCTTCAGCCAATGTTATGTATTTGAGCGTGTTGTTGATGCTTTTGTGGCCGAGAAGTTGTTTGACATATAGTATGTCTTTTGTTCTGTGGTATTCCATGGTGGCTTTCCAGTGTCGGAAAGTTTTGAAGGTTATTTGTAGTATTCTTGGGTTTTTTAGTTTGTAGGCTATTCTTTTTCTCTGTTGGACGAAGTGGTCGTTGTGATGATCTAAACGCATGCTTGGAGCTGCGAATATTCTGTTTCCATATTTTCGTGGGAGATTTTCAAGCATGGCTGCGAGTTTTGCGCTTATGTGGAATATTCTTGGGTTTGACCCTTTTTCTGGGGTTATTCGAACAGTTCTCGTGGCTGTGTCTACGTCCGTCCACTGGAGTTGCCATGCTTCTCCTGGTCGCATACCAGTTTCTTTAAGCAGTTGAAGGAAGCAAGCCATTCTTGGGCTGCAGCCTGCGATGAGCTGGTCGATTTCTGACTCTTGAGGTATGAAGGGAAGTTTCTGTATGCCCTTGTAAAGTGGGCGTTCCCATGTTTTTCCATGCATTTCAAGAAATGTTGTATAAGCGTCGCAAGCGTTTGATTTTCTCCCTTCACACCATGGC
>CAYSEL010000100.1:0-3658 GCA_964430035.1 uncultured Candidatus Bathyarchaeia archaeon | reverse complement strand
CCATAGTGCTTCTCTATCAATATCGCATATTTTGCCAGTTCTTTAATCTGCTCATCCGTCAATATCTGTTTATTCTGAAGGTCCGGCGGCACCGGCCTCTTCTCTGTCCCACCGGTTGGAAGCCTCACAAGTTGGATAGTTTTTGCCGGAATATTCTTCTTCACTATCTCAAGGCTACTCTTACTCACGTAGTACTCATCCGGCGTTATTGTGCCTTGAACAACGAGTTCACCTAAACCGTAACCAGCCTCTATAAGGACGACGCTTTGGTCTCCGTTGGCAACATCTAATGTGAAGATTACACCGCTTGCTTTGCTGTATACCATCAGTTGAACAGCGGCGCTTAAGGAAACCGCCATGTGCTCAAAGCCTTTCTGAATCCTATAAAAGATGGCTCTATCCGTGAAGAGACTGGCATAACATTCCTTTATCTTTTCAACAACTGTCTCAGGAGTATGAACGTTAAGGTATGTTTCTTGTTGGCCAGCGAAACTTGCGTCGGGCAGGTCTTCAGCAGTGGCTGAACTGCGAACGGCTACAAACGGATCCTTCTCGCCTATCTTATCGGCAAGCTGCTTATAGGCTTCCACGATTTCCTTCTCAAGATCCTTCGGCATTTTAGCCGTTGCAATCATCGTTCTTATCCTAGATCCTACGCTTTGAAGGGTCTTTGTGTCGTTAGGGTCTTTAATTTCTTTGAGGGTCTCAGATATCTTCTCGTCAAGCTTATTCGCTTTTAGATAGTAGCGGTATGCTTCAGCTGTTGTCGCGAAACCGTATGGAACCGGAACTCCAGTCTTACGGGTCATCTCTCCGAGGCTGGCGCTTTTTCCGCCTACTAAGGGCACATCTTCCATACCAATCTCATCGAACCATAAGACAAACTTTTTTTTCTTCGTCGACAAATTCTTTTCACCCCGAAATTTGACCTTCCAATTTCTCAACAACTATCCTATATGTTAGAGGCAGTTTAGATGATGCGCGCCTTAACGCTTCTTTAGCCGCTTCAACACCGCCCTCGCTGACTTGAACAACTATCACTGGCTGGTCTGGTTCCACTCGAGCTGCCCTGCCTATTGGTTTGCCGAAAGCTTTTGTCATGCCTTGCTGGAGCCTATCTGCGTGAGCACCAAAGATCATCTTGTTTTCGCGGAGTATCGTATGCGGCAATGGCATAACACGCATGTAGAAATTGTTCCCCAACTTTTCTTGAAGATAACGGTTTGAAGCCACTCGAGCCGCTTCTAACGCGTTATGGCGAATCTGTATCCTCTTCTCAGCTAAGAGAGAGACTTGATAGCTATAGTTACCGGAAGGGTCGCCCATAGTGAACCTAGTTATCTTTGGCTGTGGAGCACCGTGGATGTACTCTTTCCTCGTATAGGCTGCACCTTTGACCTCACGGTAGTTGCGCGCCTTCATATTGTTTTCCTCTGAGCATACAAAGAGGAGAGATATTTAAAATCTTCGCTTTCTCTTCAATCTTTTTCCTATTCTCTTAAAGGCTTATTTCTGAACCAGATTTTAGAAAGCTCCTCATATTTGGGAAATACATCTTTAAGAATCGGGATATATGTTTGAATCTCCTCGTCACTCATGTACTGAAATTGGTACTCCCCAACGTAAGGTGAAGGCTCCCCAATCCTCGTTATAAACTCAATATGCATTAGGGGATCACCTCTTTTGATTGTTATCGGGGACCTGTCATTGCTTAAGTTGACAAGTTCCAAAGCTAGCCTTCCGATAAAACCACTGTGAACTTTCGCTGCATTCAAAAAAGACAAACCTGCTCTTCCATACTTGCTTTTTGCTGTGAGGTGGGCAACGTAGTTTGGCGGTGTGAAGACAACTTCTCTTGATATTAAGTTTTTATGTTCTAGGTACTGAAGCGTCGTATCATTCTTGACAGTCAACACGTAGCCGTCTCCGTCAAGGAGGTTTCTGTCGAAGGGATAAATGCATTTGTACTTCTCAATCAGTTCAACAAGTTTGTCTTTCCCCAGAATGCACATGCCCTTTTCACCGGCATGAACTGAACCAACCGCAATCAATTTGACATAACCCTTTAAAAACTTATCTAATAAGACCTCTGCACGCCTTTCCTTTTTGATTCAAGACGGAACCATTCTGCAAAGCTTACAGGCAAAACCTTAATAGAAACAATAATCTACACTGTGTGAAATGCATAAGCCGTTTTATAAGCCATTTTAGATATTCTATTGGGAAATGAAGGGAATAGTGGACGCCTTTGAAGTATAGGAAATTTGGGAGACTTGATTGGAAGGTATCTGTACTTGGGTTTGGCGCGATGAGACTTCCAGTTATAGGCGGGGATCCAGCCGCTGTAAATGTTGAGGAAGCGGTGAAGATGATTAGGTACGCTATTGATCACGGTGTCAACTACATCGACACCGCCTATCCTTATCATCACGGAAATAGCGAGATAGTTGTTGGCAAAGCCCTTAAAGATGGATATAGAGAGAAGGTGAAGGTAGCAACAAAGATGCCCACTTGGATGGTTAAATCACATCAGGACATGGACAGAATTCTTGATGAGCAATTGAAAAGACTTCAAACCGACTATATAGATTTCTATCTTCTTCACGGATTGAACAGGGAAAGATGGCGCTCTCTCCTAAGTCTAGATGTTTTCAAATGGGCTGAGAAAACCATTAGAGAAGGTAAAATTGTGCACTTAGGTTTCAGTTTCCACGATGATTATGAAGTCTTAAAGGAGATAATTGACGGTTATCAAGGATGGACATTATGCCAGATTCAATACAACTACATGGATGCCGATTACCAAGCCGGAACGAGAGGCTTAAAATACGCAGCTTCGAAGGGACTGGCGGTGGTAGTTATGGAGCCAATAGCTGGAGGATTGCTTTCATTAAATCCACCTAGGGAGGTTCAAGCCTTATGGGATCAAGCTGACATTAAGAGAACGCCTGCCGAATGGGCGCTTCAATGGGTTTGGAATCATCCAGAGGTCTCCGTTGCTCTAAGTGGGATGAGCACCATAGAGCAAGTGATAGAAAACATAGAAAGTGCAGATCGTTCAGGCCCCGGGACTCTCACGGCGGAGGAACTTGAACTCATCTCCAAAGTACGGCAAAAATATTTGGAGTATGGCTTTATCGGGTGTACGGGATGTCAATATTGCATGCCGTGCCCTAACAACGTAGAGATACCGAAAATCCTTAAGTTCTATAACGAATCTACGAAGGTAAGGAACAATATGGCAGAAATAGAGAGAGTTATCAAAGAGTATTTGCAGAATGTTCCGTCTGAGAACGGTGCGAATAACTGCATCAAGTGTGGGAGATGTGAAGAACTCTGCCCTCAGCACCTGCCTATTCGCAGAATACTTGAGGAGGCATCACGGATATTTGAAAGAAGATGACAGACGGAGATGGGGGAGGATAACTACCGCGTTTTCACCATTTTTCTGTGTTTACAAGTTCAAATACTCTCTCGATCTTTGATGCTTCTTTAGACACCCACCCGCTTCTTCCCTCATCCCTATTTTTGATTATGCCTCATTAGACTTTAATCTTTCTCGCCTTTCTTCCATAGTCTTCTCAATAGCCAGCTCTACCTGTCTAATGGATGTGCCTAAATAATTCATGGGATTAAGAGCGTCCTCTATTTCCTTTTC
>CAYSEL010000099.1:0-6756 GCA_964430035.1 uncultured Candidatus Bathyarchaeia archaeon | reverse complement strand
ATTTAAGATATGAGATGGAGATGGGGACACCTGTGATCGTTGAAGGATGGAAGGACGTAGAGTCTCTTAAAAAATTAAGTTTGAACGGCGATATCATCACAGCAAAAGCATATGGCAAAGATTCTTTAAAAATGTTGGAAGAAATTGAAGCCCGAGGGAAAGGAGAGGTCATCTTACTGATGGATTTTGACAAGTACGGGAGAGAGATGACTAAACTATTATTAAGCAGTCTTGAGAGGATGAAGATTAAGCCGAACCTCTTATTTTGGAAGAGGTTAGCTGGGCTCGTTGGCGGAGATTTAAAAGATGTTGAGGGGCTCTCAACTTACCTCGAGACAATTAAGAGAAAAATAGGTAAGAATATATGAGGGCAGAAGAGAAAGGAATAGGAAGAAAATAATTCCTTGATTAGTATTAAAGATACTGTCTAAAAAGGTGATAAAATGACTTCTCAACCTTTCACGGTTAAGTATGTGATTCGAGCAAGATTCGAAGTTGAGGGTGTTGTTGAAAAATCCGATGTAATAGGCGCGGTCTTCGGGCAGACTGAAGGGCTCTTCGGGACTGAACTAGATCTTAGGGAACTTCAAAAGTCTGGAAGAATCGGCAGAATCGAGATAGATCTAAAATCTCAGAAGGATAGAACAAGCGGCACAATAATCATCCCCACAAGCTTAGATAGGGTTTCAACCGCTATTATATCAGCAAGTATTGAAAGCATAGAGAGGATTGGACCCTGTTCAGCCTCTGTTCAGTTGGAGAAGATTGAAGATGTGAGAGAGACAAAGAGGAAAGCCATAATAGAAAGGGCAAAGGAGATTCTTCACAACTGGAATCTTGAGAAGAGACCTGAGACCGAAGAGATATTTCGAGAGGTTTCTGAAATCTTAAAGGTAGCGAAGGCTCAACAATATGGTCCTGAGAAGCTGACGGCAGGTCCAGGGGTAGATTCTTCGCGGGAGATAATCATCGTTGAGGGAAGAGCTGATGTAATAAATCTTTTAAAGATTGGTATTGAAAACGTCATAGCACTTGAAGGCGTAAAAGTTCCAGAGACAATCATTAAACTGACAAAAGAGAAGGAAGCAACTGCTTTCCTAGACGGTGACAGGGGCGGAGACCTAATCTTGAAAGAGCTGTTACAAGTTGCCAATGTTAAGTATGTAGCCAGAGCACCACCTGGTAAGGAAGTTGAAGACCTAACAGCGAAAGAGATTGAATTCGCACTCCAAAATCGAGTTCCAGTCGAAGAGTTGAAAGAGAGAAAGAAAAGACGAAAGAAGATACTTGTTCCACAGGAAATTGTGAATGCTGCGAACAGCCTCAAAGGAACCCTTGAAGCGATACTCTTTGACGATAAGATGAAGGAGATCGGCCGCCTGCCTGTAAGTGAACTTGCGGAGAAGCTTAAGGATGTTGAAGGAGTGAACACCATCGTCTTCGACGGTGTGACCACTCAAAGGCTTGTAGACATGGCAAGCGAGAAAAATATAAGGTATCTCGTCTCAGCCCGCATATCTGATGCTATTAAGCATCCTCTGAATGTACACTTGTTAACCTTTGATGATATAACTGGTTAACTGCACAGCCTCATTGAAAGAAGTCAGCTAAAGATTTAGGCTTCTTAGCCAAACTCGGAGTTAAAAGATCGTCTTCCTTAACTCCGAACATTGAGAGGACTCTTAAAGCTGCTGGAACAATCTGATTTCTCACATAGTATTCAACGTCAACCTCCTCATAAGAAGCCATGACATGTGGCTTAGCCCTCTCATATAGTCTGCCCTGTCCCTGTGTTATCACGTATCCGACCTTGTCGCCTATAGATAAAGCCCATCCGCTTTTCTCCAGAATTCTCGCGGCTTCAACGTGAGGCGCATTAACCTCATACTGGTCGAGAGGCTTTGTAAGAGTCTTCCAAATTATCAGGTCCCTGAACGGCGTCTTTCTTTCACGCAAGCTTTCTATGAAACGATGAACAAATTCCACAGCCTTCTCCGCTGAACGTTCTTTGAGTATTAGTTCAAGAACGTGTTCCTGAGTGTTTTTCGCAACATTCGCCCAGTCCCCTCTCACAACCTCTAAGCCGACGATGTCGAGGCTGCCGTTTGGGAGAAGCCCGCAGTAACGTTTCTTTGCCTCTGTAAAGAAGATGCGAGTATAGAGTTTGTCGGGTTTTATTTCTAACCCAAGTCTATCCTCGATCATTTTGGATAATGCCTCGATCTTTTGTTGGTCATACTTTACAAAAATGCTGTCTGTGTCGCCGTAAATAACCTCTAAACCCAAACTTTTAGCCATCTCTATGGTGCTCATAATTGTCTCTCGCCCCCATGCCGTAGTAGCCTCTGCAACTGGCTTGATGAACCATCGAGCTCCAACCCAGCCCGCATATCCATAAGCCGCATTCGTAATAACCTTGACTGCTTTTTCACGGGCGCTTAGAACCCGATGTTCAAAGCTCTCGGGAGGCAGTTCCTTCAGTTTTCTCTTGATGCTTTCTCTGGCTGTGAGAAGGTTTGTTAAAACCTTTTTGTAGAATCCTGGAGGATTTTTTCGGAATCTATGCCCAACTTCCGGAGCGATATGAACATCCGAGGGTGACAAGGGTTTTTCTGGAGGAATATACGTGTCTGGTGAAATATTCTTCTCAATCATGATATTTGGGTACATTGACTTGAAGTCAAGTACGGCTATGTTTTCATGTATTCCCGGCAGGGGTGATAGAACCATGCCTCCAGCGTATGAAACATAAGGCCTCTCAACCCTCTCAGGTGTGAGCTCACCAATCTTAAAGGCTTCTCTGATGAGGTACCACTCAATCCTGAAGCCGACTGCTGCCTTACCAATCAGGTCTAACGGTAAGCCAACGAGCTTAGAGAGCTCCACAGAGTATTCGAAAATCTTTTCGAAGATGCCGAGTAAACATTCAGCCTTCTCAGAAGAGAAGGCAAGCAGTTCGCTCCTTTTTGAAATATCGTCCCAGTAACTTGCAAACTCCGTCTCATCAATAATTTTTTGTTCATTCAACCTTTTCACACCAAGAAAGTCCGTCATATTCTCAAGGGTCTTCACTTTGAGTTCTGGAAACTCATCTGCGAAGTCAAGCATATCCATACTTGCACGTCCAGTAATGGAGATGTGACCGTACATGCTTAGATGCGGCCATGTTTCCGCCCTGTCGATTAAAAGTTCCAGCCCAAGATTTTTAGCTCTGTCCGCGAGATATTGCCAGTGACGTCGGTTTGTTTCGTAACCGACGATAATGTCTGGGTCAAATACCTTAAAATACTCTATAAAGGTCTTCATTAAGTCCCTGTCGTTATGGTTGCTTGCAATGAATTGCCTCTTCTCTCCAGTGTTTGTGGCCGTGGAAATCACTAGTAAGGGGTCTTTGTCAGGTTTCGGTGCTCCTTTAGAGCCGTAATAGACTGGGAAGAAGCTGAGCACTTTTAGGCTCGGCAATTCCTCCTTCTCTATTCTTTTAGGTGCCGACTTGGCTGTGTAGACCTTGTCAACTTGGACCTTTGAATTTCTCTCTTCTTCAACTTCTATCTCATGCCAGCTGCAAGGCATCACATCATTGTCTACTAGGTAACGCATCGAGTAGCGGAAGTCTCCTTCAAGACACTTCTCCACACCTTTGACTTTCGAAAGAGCTGTGGCATATTTCGGGATCAAATCAGGGTCTTGGCAATAAACTTTCACTGTACTTGCTGGCTCACCGAAGAGTCTACGAGTAGTCAATTCTATGTTTACGATTAGAGGGAGCTCAGCTTTTTGTTGCTGGATTCTTTCAAACACGGTTTTTGGTTCTTCTTCGCGACTTATGAGAAGATAGAAGTAGGCTAGAAAATTTCTGTCAATAACGAGAACTCGACTTCCATCTTCACATATCCCCCACATCCAGATCTCTGCTCTTCGTTCATCCTTATATGTCTCATAATTTATGTCCAGTAGCCAAAAATTGAGCTTCGCCAATCTCTCCGCCTTCCCATATTATTTTAGATGTTGAAATGGGAAATATATTTTTGCGGTTTCAATAATCCAAATAAGATTTATACAATAATTGAATGTATTTACTCAAAGTTAGACTGCTGGGTGGAAATTTTATGAAGGTTGCTGTCATCGGTGCCGGAGTTATAGGAAGCGCCATAGCAAAAGCCCTGGTGCAAAGCCATCCTGCCACACGGATTATAGCTTCTGACAAACTTTCCCAGAGGCTAAAAGATTTAAAAAAGATCGGTGTAGTTGTGACCACAGAAAATAGAAGGGCCGCAAGTGAAGCTGACATTATGTTTCTATGCGTGAAGCCTAGTGATGTTGAAACGGTCCTAAAAGAAGTCCGAGAGGAAGTCAAAGGAAAACTTGTAATTTCAGTAGCTGCTGGTGTGGGACTGGATTTTTTGAAGAGAGTAGCGCCAGAAGCAAGGTTCGTGAGAGCCATGCCTAACTTAGGAATCCTTGTGCAAGGTTCCTTCACATGCTATTGCCCATCTGAAAATGTTTCAGAAGAAGACAAAAAGGTAGCTAATAGTATGCTTTGCGTACTTGGCAGAGCGGTTGAGGTTGATGAGAAATACATGGATGCGGTTACTGCCCTCAGCGGGTGTTCGCCAGCCTACCTTTCATTTATACTTGAAGCCATGGTTTCAGCTGGAGAAGAAATAGGGTTGCCTAAAGAGTTAGCCTTAGTCTCTTTGGCTCAGACTATGATTGGCACTGGGAGGCTCATCCTCGAAGCGGGAAAAGATCCAGCTCAGATAATAAGCATGGTTGCCACGCCGGGCGGAGTTACAGAAGAGGGGCTTAAAGTATTGGCGAGATACCCTATAAGAAAGGCGATTTCCGAGACGATGAAAGCCGGAGTTGCAAAAGCCAAGGAGATATCCCAAAGTTTAAGATGACATTCTTTGGCACTTGATTGTGGTTTTAGACTTTGTCGGTCTTAGATAAGTCTCTTATCCTCTTAACACCATTTATCTCTTTGATATAATTGGCTACGCTTCTAGGAAGCAGTTCTTCCCAACCCAAATCCTTCAGCATCCTTTCCCTTATCTCCGTTGCGGAACATAGTTCTCTTTTGAAGAATGGAATAGACTTGACTTTGAATCCCGCTTCGATAAAGAGTCTCCTAGTCAACGGTTCATTAGAGTATACAACATCAAATTCGGGAACAAAAGAACAGACATGTGAGACCCATACGCTGTGTATCTTGAGGTCTATTACTGGTATGATGAAATATTTGGAAGAGTCTATACCTGCCTCATTAAGGGCTAATCTCACCATAGTTATTCTCTCTCCGGAAGTGAAGGGGTTCCTTAAAGTATGACTCTGTAAGGCGCTTCCAATCATTATGATAATCTCTGAAGAAGAGCCTAAAATGCTCTTAATGGCTTCTAAGTGCCCTAAATGAAAGGGCTGAAAACGTCCGGGATATAAAGCTCTTTTAAACTGCTCCTTGCGGAGAGAAGGTTCACTCATCCTTTTACCGCCTATTTGATTAGGTCTGCTCAACAGAAAATTCGTTCCTCAGATTTATTTGTTTTGCAAACTTGGGAGCATTAAGTTCTGCCGGACGAGAGCCCACTTTCTTCGCGACTTTGTCTATTTTGATTGTTTTTCACATGATCTCCGCTCTGGCCCATATTCTGCAAGTTCCCTCACTGCTGACCATACATGCGCCCAGCGGTCTCTGCGGTGTGCATGCCTTCATGAATAATGGGCATTCGGTCGGCTTGATTTTGCCGACTATCACGAGGTTGCATTTGCATCCTGGCTGTAGGTCTACTGCTTTTTCAATCTTGATACCATATCTCAAATGAGCGTCATACTCTTTGTATTCTTCACGAAGCAAAAACTTAGATGATTGGACGGGACCAAGCCCCCGCCAATTTCCATCTTCAACCTTGAAGATTTTATGCATAATGTTTTGCGCCTTGACATTGCCCTTCTTTTTCACGGCTCTAGTATACTCATTTTCAAGTCTAGGTTTCCCTTCCGCCAGTTGTCTAAGAACCATAAAAATGGCAAAGAGCACATCTGCTGGTTCAAAACCTGCAACAACAGTCGGCATCTGGTACTTTTCAGGAAAAATCTCGTAAGGCTTCAAGCCGATAACTGTACTGACATGACCTGGTGCGATGAAGCCGTTTAATCTCAAATCCTCCATCTCAACTAAGAGCTTCATGGCCGGTGGTATTAATCGATGTGAGATCAGAAAACTTAGGTTTCTAGGAGGTATGCTTAGAATTTCCGCGGCTGTGGAAGGTGCAGTAGTCTCAAAGCCTACAGCGAAAAAGACAAATTCTTTATCCGCCTCTTTTCTAGCCATTTTGACGGCGTCGGCTACGCTATAAACGATTCTAACATCAGCCTTATCAGCTCTAGCATCTAGAAGCGACATTCGGGATCCTGGTACTCGGAAAACATCTCCGAAACATGCAACAACAACCCCTTCTAAAGCCAGCTCGATTGCTTCATCAATTTCAGAAGCTGGCACTATGCATACTGGACAGCCAGGACCAGCAATTACTTCAAGCGTTGGAGGTAGTAGTTCACGTAGTCCAAAATGGGATATGACCCATTCATGAGTACCGCAAACGTGACAGATTTTTATCGTCTTATCTTTCGGCGCCAGTTCATGTATCTTCCAAGATATTTGCTTAATCAAATTAGGATCTCTGAACTGTGAACCTTCAACCATACAATATCATAAAGTATCCGCATTATTTATCTTCTTAAAGACAATATTTAAAG
>CAYSEL010000098.1:0-12186 GCA_964430035.1 uncultured Candidatus Bathyarchaeia archaeon | reverse complement strand
GGATCAAAGTTGGAGGTTGCTAATTACCTAGAAAATAAAGCGAACCTGTTGAGATTGCATAGCATTAGGTCAACTGCGAAGGCAAAGTCGGGTCATCCGACAAGTTGTCTCTCAAGCGCGGAGATAGTCGCGACTCTTTTTTTTAAAGAGATGGCCTTAGACCCGAAAAACATTGACTATATAGACAATGACGAGTTCATATTGTCGAAGGGTCATGCTGCCCCACTCTTATACGCTGCTTTAGCCGAGGTCGGCGTTATACCGAGAGAGAGTCTTCTGACGTTGAGAGAGTTTTCATCTGAGTTAGAAGGGCATCCTGTTCCAAGGGTGAAGGGGATAAGGGTTGCAACGGGATCATTAGGTCAGGGCTTATCGATCGGTGTTGGAATGGCTTACGCTAAGAGGATGCGAAATATAAATAGAAGGGTTTATGTACTTCTCGGCGATGGGGAGATGGCTGAAGGATCTGTATGGGAATCCATCAATTTTGCAGGAAAACTTGGATTGTCAAATTTGACGGCAATCCTGGACATGAATAGGTTAGGTCAGAGTGGACCAACCATGTTTCAATGGGACGCACAAGCATATGCCAAAAGAATAGAAGCATTTGACTGGAAAGTTTTCATCTGCGACGGTCATGACGTTAATGACCTTATCGAAAATCTTGAGACGGCGAAAAAGTCGAATAAACCATCTTTTATCATATCTAAGACAGTCAAGGGTCGAGGCGTCAGTTTCTTAGAGAATATCGAGGGGAGACATGGAACATCTCTGAGCCTAGAGGAGCTGGAAAGAGCTGAGAAAGAGATAGCGCCAAGAGTAAGGGAAGTTAACTTTCAGCCTGAAAACTTCATTGAGGCAAAAGTTCCAGTCAAAAAGAAAATGAAGGATTTCTCTGTTGAGACAAATTATAAGATTGGGGAGATGGTGGCGACGAGGGAGGCCTTTGGAAGAGCGCTTGTTAAACTTGGAGAGATAGATGGGGATGTGTTTGTTTTAGACGGGGATGTGAAAAACTCAACCTTCACAACCTACTTCTTTGAAAGATTCCCGGAACGGAGCCTACAATGCTATATAGCCGAACAGAACATGGTTGGAGTAGCCGTAGGTCTCCAGACGCATGGTTTTAATGTCTTCTTATCTACCTTCGCCTGCTTTTTGAGCAGAGCATTCGACCAGATTAGGATGGCCTCTTATTCTCGGGCAAACTTGAAGATTGCTGGTTCTCATGCTGGCGTCTCGATTGGAGAGGATGGACCTTCCCAGATGGGCTTAGAAGATTTGGCGATGTTCCGTTCGTTAATTAACAGTATCGTTCTCTATCCATGCGACGCTGTAAGCTCCGAGAAGCTCACCTGTCTAACGGCGAACTGTGAAGGAATCTCTTACATAAGAACTACAAGGCCTAAAACCCCTGTCATATACAGCAATGATGAAGAATTCCGGATTGGCGGTTCAAAGGTTTTACGTCAAAGCGAGTCAGATGAGGTGACAATAGTTGCTGCAGGCGTTACAGTGCATGAAGCCTTGAAAGCCTATGAAAAATTGAGGGAAGAAGGCATTAAAGCAAGGGTCATAGATTGCTACTCCGTAAAGCCTCTGGATTGGCAGACCTTAAAAAGAGCCTTCAAAGAGACAAAGTACATCGTAACGGTCGAGGACCATTACGCGGAGGGGGGATTGGGAGAAGCGGTTGCATCTCTCACTCCAGTGTCTCGCATACTTGCGGTGAGAAAGATGCCGCATTCAGGAAAACCGGACGAACTCTTAGCTGAGCAAGGGATAAACTCGGATGGCGTAGTGAAGGCAGTCAAGGAAATTCTAGGTTAAGCTCTGGGTAAAGTAAAGTTGTCATCTTCCCTTTTCATGGCTTTGCGGTCGCTTTAGTTATTGGCATTTTGAGGATTCTACGGGCGGGATAAAGGCTTGAAAGACATAGGACTCCGATGAAGGATGAGAGAATTACCCCAATTGAGAGTGTGGCTGCCTCGGATATGACCGCGTCCGGTATGAAGAACCAAAAGACAATGACAATGCCTATAGGCAACCCGAAGAGTGCCCCAGTGCAGATTATTAGGAAAGATTCGAGGAGAATATAACCTAGGATTGTTCTGTGATTAGCTCCCAAAGCACGCATTATGCCTAGATCCCTCTGCTGTCCAGCTATGGAGAGCATAAAGTATCCTACGAGGGATATAACTGCGTTTGTGAAGCAGAGGAAGGAGAGCGAAAGCAGTAGAGACCATAGACTGCTCAGAAAAGACTTATGTCTAGTCTGAACCTCATCTAGCGGCACGACCACCAAGCCTAAGGATAAGGCAGCTTCCTCCACTTCGTGTCGAATTGAAGACATCCTTTCTGTCGTAGGGTCAACCTGAACAAGTAAGATATTGTAGTCTTCATTTCCGATGAGGCTAGACAATTGATCATAGGGCATGTAAACCACCATTCCATTGTTGAAAGGGTCTAGGCATATGCCCGCAACATTGAAGGTTGAGTTTAGAAAGCCTAGTGGTTGAAGCCAAGGGTCGTCAAAGAGGTTCATTGCTAAAGAGTCACCGATTAGGACGCTTCCGGAATCAGCTTCACCGAGTTTCTTTCCTAGAAGAAGCCAATCATTTATGAGGGACTCAGCTTTAACGCCGAAGATTAACGCCTCACTTGTCTTGTAGGTACCTATCACAATATATTCGCCCGGCCTATCTGGGTTCGGTCGAATGTAGATATTGCTGTGAACGGTTTCTTTAATCATTATGCGCGGGTCAACTTTTACTATCCCTTCAATCCCAACAATCATCGAGACGGCGGAGTCATGAATCACGTATCTTTCGTCGAGGTATTCTATCTCTTTAACAGTGTTAGGCTCGATAAATCTGTTTAAGAGCCCTTGAAAATGCTCAGCCATTTCCGGATAAGCGACTAACATGGTGTTCTTTCCAACAGCCCTTTCGACGTAGCTCTGAGTAGTTTCATTAGCAGTGATTCCCCCCGCTACGGTCAGGGTCAGCAAGGCTAAGATGACGGCGAGGCAAGATAAAGTCTGAACTGTGAAGGAGCGTCTTCTACCCATATTTCTAATCACCAACTTGGCAAGAAACATCTCGTAAAATGGTCTCGGAAGCTTAAGATTTGATTTCGGCATTGTCTTCCAAACAAAGAGGGGCGATAATGCCTTTACGGTTTCAATTCTAGCCATTTTGGCGATTCGTCGCATCCCGAGGACATAGAAGACTAGGAAGAAAGAAAAGAAAGATAACATAATCGTCCACGGATTAACTGGATTTGTGGAGATCTTGTACCCAAAGAAGTTCATAAGATAAATTGAGGCGTAGTTTAAAAAGATTCCAAAAGCCGCGCCAAGCAAGCATCCCAAAGAGACTATTATGAGGATCTCAATAGCGAAAAAGTTGTGGATGTCCTCAGCTAAGCATCCAATCGCCTTCATGATGCCGATGTCTTGCATCCGTTGAGAGGTTGTCAAGCTCATAAG
Organism: uncultured Candidatus Bathyarchaeia archaeon; assembly: GCA_964430035.1. Classification (GTDB taxonomy): domain Archaea; phylum Thermoproteota; class Bathyarchaeia; order Bathyarchaeales; family DTEX01; genus JANXEA01. Next base: position 8,696 of record CAYSEL010000098.1, on the reverse strand, counting down.
AAAATAGGCAACCATAATTCCGGCGGCGAAGTTGAACAGAACAATTAACAATATGAACCTGGAAAAGACTTCGCTGAACCCAAAGGTTAACTTTCCCTCTGTGACGGAGAGAACTTCGACGCCCAGATTATCCGCAAAGAGTATGAGGAATATAGTAACGGAGACGCAGACCACAAGGCTTGTAATAGTCAGTGCTGTCTGAAACTTTCTTCTCTTCAAATCTTTTAGGGGAAAGCTCCCAACGAACTGGCTCAACTTTCAACTATCCTTCCATCTGCAAGTGTTAAAGTTCGATCAGCTATGCTTAGAATCCGCTGGTCATGCGTGACAACGATGACGGTTTTGTTCTGCTTCAAACTCTGCAATATGCCAATTATTTTGAGACCAGTATGCAAGTCAAGATTGCCAGTAGGCTCATCGACGAGGAGAAGCGGCGGATCATTAGCTAAAGCCCTTGCAAAAGCAGCCCGCTGAAGTTCACCGCCGCTTAGCTGGGATGGGAAATGGTTGGCGCGATCTTCCAATCCGACAAGCTCTAACAGTCTTCTCGAACGCTCTTCGATATGTTCCTGATCCCACTTTGCCATCTGCATAGGAAAGGCTATATTTTCGATCGTTGTAAGAGTAGAAATCAAATTGTAAGATTGAAAGACGTATCCTACATAGGTGCATCGGAAGGTTGCAAGGAATTCTTCATCAAACTTTGTAAGGTCATGCCCGAAAACCTCAATCTTTCCAGAAGTAGGTCTGTCGAGACCGCCAATCAAGTTTAGAAAAGTCGTCTTTCCCGATCCTGAAGGTCCGGAGATTGTGATGAACTCGCCTTCTGTGACTTCTAAGTCGATCCCATTCAAAGCCTCAACTGTTGCGCCGTCGATATTGTAAACCTTACGGAGGGAAGAGACAACGATAACCTTCTTCTTTAACATCTAATGCTGCACCGTAGCTGCAATTACGAAGTTTTCTTTAACGCTTAAAGAATAGCCATCCGTTCTCTTGCTTTTTGAACCTGATCAGGCAGTATCTTCCTTTAAGTCTTCTTCCGTAAATTTGAACTATGATCTCGTCTTCGCTCCACTTCTCAGTCTCATATTCGCCCTTATCCCATATCTCGACGGTTCCGGCCCCGTACTCGCCTTCTGGTATCACACCTTCAAAATTTGCGTAATCAATGGGATGGTCCTCAACCTCGACGGCTAATCTCTTTACGCCCTTCTCCGTCGGCGGCTCTTTTGGAACCGCCCAGCTCTTAAGAACCCCATCCCTTTCCAGTCTGAGGTCATAGTGAAGGTGAGTGGCGTCATGTTTCTGGATGACATAGATTTTTCTGCCCTCTGTCTGAACCATAACCTCTCCTCTCGGCTCCCCCGTCTTTTGGAAGTTACGTTTCTGCCGGTACTCATCAAGTGACATAAGAGAATATTTGTTGAGCCGTTTTTATAAATTAACTGTTTACGTGAATGGTTGCGAAAAACTTTGAAGAGAGACGGGAATTAACCAGAAAATTATTTAATAGTCGCCTCCTTACTTTTTTTGAGACGGTCACGGAAAGATGAAAGCCTTGGAAGAGATTATCGGTCATGGAACATGGTACGATAAGATCGCTGTCGAGATAATCAACAGAGAGATAAAACTCGGCAGAAGCCTAGGCGTGATAAGGGTTGAGAGCGGAGTCGCAGCGTCAGGCATTCCACACATCGGAAGCATAAGCGAAGTGTTACGGAATTACGCTGTCTCCCTAGCTCTTAGGGAGCAAGGTCAAAAATCCGAGTTCATAGTTTTTTCGGACAATAAAGATGGTTTAAGAAGCGTCCCAAAAGGGTTGCCGAAATCTCTTGAAAAGTTCATCGGGTTTCCCGTAACCGACGTTCCGGACCCCTTCAACTGCCATGAGAGCTATGGAGCCCACATGGTCAGCCTCCTCCTCGAAGCCTTAGACAAGATTGGCGTCGAGTACATCTTCATGTCGGGTGCTGACGTCTACAAGAAGGGGTTGCTGAATAATGAGATAAGGCTGATACTTGAGAATGCTGGGAAAGTTGGAGAAATTGTCAAGGAAGAGACAGGACAAGAAAAATACTTGGAGGTTCTCCCGTACTTTCCAATCTGTGCTTCTTGCGGTAGAATTTACACGACTAAAGCATACAAATTCTATCCGAAAGAGAGAAGAATCTCATATGTCTGCGAAGGTATGGAAGTTAAGGGCAGATGGTTGGAAGGCTGCGGATACGAGGGGGATGCCGAATACGAGAAAGGCGAGGGAAAGCTGAGCTGGAAAGCTGGGGAATTCGCGGCGAGGTGGCGTGCCTTAGGGATACGGTTTGAAGCCTACGGCAAGGACATAGCGGACTCCGTTTCAGTGAACGATAGAATCTCAAGTGAAGTGCTGGGTTACGAGCCTCCGATGCATGTCCAATACGAGATGTTTCTGGACAAGAGTGGCAAGAAAATTTCGAAGTCTATTGGAAATGTCTTCACACCTCAAGTCTGGTTTAGGTACGGTTCCCCTCAATCAATGGTTCTATTAACATTGAAACGTTTTGTAGGCACACGCCACATCTCTGTAATGGACATCCCACGTTATATGGATGAATTCGATGAACTTGAAGACGTATACTTTGAAAAGAAGAGAATTAAAGACGTTAAGGAAGAGGCGAAGATGAAGGGGCTTTATTGGTACTGCTGGTTTACAAAACCTCCAAAAAATCCAACTATCCACGTTCCCTATAACCTCCTAACATGCTTAGCCAAAGTCGCCCCTAAAGGATCAGAGATAAACTTTATCTTGGAGAAGCTTCAGGGCTACGGATACCTTAAAGAGCAAGCTTCACAAGACTTGAAGGATCGAATTACCTACGCCCTCAACTGGGTTGAAGATTTTAAAGAGGTTTCAGAAGTCTCGATCGAGTTAAGCGCATCTGAGAAAACCGCCATCAAACAAATCATAAAAGTTCTAGAAACAGTGGACGAAGCGGAAAAGATCCAAAGCGCCGTCTTCGAGATTGCAAGAGCGAATGGAATGCAACCTAAAAAATTCTTTGAGATTCTGTATCTCATCCTTATCGGAACGCCTTCAGGTCCAAGACTGGGATCTTACATAATCGATATTGGGCGGGAGAACGCGGTTAAAGCTCTGGCGCGAAGCCTTCAAGTATGATTAGCATAAGAGAATATGCAAAGTCCGTCTGGTTTTCGGTAGAGTTTTTATCTCGCATTTTCGTAACAATTTTAGAAGTAAAACGTAGAAGAGTACGGCTTGATGCAGGAACGGAAATGTTAGAGATTGACGGAAGCCAGAAAAGCGGTAGCGGAACCATTCTTCGCCTCTCAGTAGCGTTAGCTGGAATACTAGGCGAACCCTTACACATCTTCAACATCAGAAAAAAACGTGACCCGCCTGGATTAAGACCTCAGCATCTGGAAGCCGTCCATGCAGCTGCAAAACTATGCAATGCAAAGGTGAAAGGTGCATTTTTAGGTTCAGAAGAGTTGTGGTTTGAGCCGAATCGTATCGAGGGCGGAGAGATCCAAGCCGAGATAGGGACGGCTGGAAGCATACCCATGCTGATTATGACGGTTTTGCCACTTTGCGCCTTTGCCCATAAGCCTATAAACCTTCACATCTCTAAGGGCGGGACGGATGTTAGAAACTCGCCTACTACGAACTACCTCAAATACGTCTTACTGCCGATTCTTGAACTTATGGGACTCAAAGCCTCGATAGAAGTTCACAAGTATGGTTACTATCCGAAAGGCATGGGCGAGGTTACCTTGAAAGTTTATCCCTGCGAAAAACTTCATCCAATAAAGCTGGAAATTTTCGGCAAGATTGAAGAAGTCGGAGGTATCTCAGTCTGCACCTACCTGGCTGACCGGAAAGTTGCTGAACGACAAGCCCAAGAAGCTGAAAGACTTTTAAGAGCTCGAGGTTACAATCCCGAAATCAAAGTTATAAATGACTTTTCCAACCCGTTGCAGAAGGGAAGTTCCCTAGTCCTCTGGGTTAAGACGGACCACGATGCGTTTATCGGCGGAGATGCTATAGGCGAGATTGGAAAAACAAGTGAGACCATTGCACATGAGGCTGTTGCGAACTTGCTCATCGAGGTAGATGCTGAAGCAACTGTGGATGTTCATCTTGCGGATCTGCTCATTCCATATATTGCCTTTGCAGATGGAGAATCTTCATATTTAGTCCGTTCCATGACGGATCATTTAGAAACAAATATCTGGCTAACTTCTAAGATTCTTGGCACCGAATTCAAGGTTGAAACGAGCCATAACGGGCTATTTAAGGTATCGAAAATGTGACATATAGGCGCAAGGAGACAAGCTTCCTTGATCTACATGAGAATTCGCGGCATATACTCGACTGCTTTGACGAAGCTCTTGCTTGACAACGGTTTTGAGATTGTCGATCCTTCCGAAGTGATAAGAAAAAGGTTTAATCTTCGCACAGAAGCTCAAACCAATCGGGAAGCCAACCTAAATATTTACGATAGGCTTGATAGGCAGGGTGTAAACGTTATTGGTGACAGCTCCTCCGTTCAAAGCCTTGTTAAAGTTCTGCAGGCGACATTTGATGATGCAGTCTACAGACAGAGAGTCTCAGTTTATAATTTGAGCGGCGGAATAGAAGACTACTCAGAACCTGATCTCTTTAGAAACGTCTACGCAACTTCTGAGTCGATTGGCTTAAGTGTTGAATTTCCAAGCGCATCAAAGAAAGTTCTTGACAATCTTAGGGCGCAAGTTGCACCTACACTTGATGGGCATCATTTCTATAAGGCATGCGGAGGCAGAGTGTCCTATCTGCTTGAGATGGCGGAGAAGATGCTTGAGAAAGACTGCCCAAAGGCGGAGGTCGAATCCTTTTTCAAAGAGACTGTTGAGAGAGAATTTCCGGGCGAGGGCTCAAATGTTGGAATAGAACACGTGAAGATTGATGGAGCAACATTTGATCTTGGACCTGCTAAAATAGTTAATTTCGACAAGAAGAATGGAAAACTTACGATTCAAAGATCATTCTTTGCAAGGGGATTTTATGATGGACTTAGAACATTGAAGGAGCCTGGAGACTGTGCCATAACCGAGATGAAGCTTGGAGAATGGTCCTTTAAGACGAAGTATATCTCGAAGGATGGAAAGCATAAGGGAACCTATATTAATATTAATACTCCAGTGGAGATCTACCCCGAAAAGATTCGTTATGTAGACCTTGAAGTTGATATATGCCTCTGGCCGAATTGGAATTTCAAGATTATCGACATGGACAAGCTTGAAGAAGCATTGGCTAGAGGGCAAGTGGCCCCAAGGCTTAAAATTATTATCGATAAAGAAATTGAGAAGATCATTAATTTTTTGGGAAAAAAGTCCGAAAATGTTGAAGAATAAGTCACATTTCGTCCTGGGCAGAATAGGAACAAAATATGGAGAAAATATATAAGTGTGTCCTTTCTCTCAATCATTATGGTGATCTAATGAACGCGTTGAAGCTAAAGTTATCCATGATCGGAACTTTAGGGTTCATGATAATGGTTTCAACACTGTTCTTCACCATTTTACTCTCTCTTACCGGAGCATTTGAGATTTATACACTTGCTCTCTTCGTTGTCCTAATTAACGTTATCCAATGGCTCATTGCGCCTTACTTAATCGATGCGATGTACCAAGTCAGGAAAGTGTCTAGGTCCGAAGAGCCTGAGCTTTATGAGATGGTTGATGGATTGAGTAAGAAGAGCCGTATCCGTACTCCGCAATTGATGATCGCGAAAATACCTATCCCGAATGCTTTCGCCTACGGCTCTCCTCTCGCTGGGAACCGTGTTGCTGTGACAACTGGGCTTCTGAACACTTTGGATAATGAGGAGATTGAAGCTGTGATTGGTCATGAGCTGGGGCATCTTAAGAACAAAGACGTCCAAGTTATGATGTTCGTCTCAATATTACCCGCACTTTTGTACTATATTGGGTACACCTTAATGTGGTCCTCCGCGTATAGCAGGAGAGATGAACGTGGAAGTCAAGGTGGTCTCGCATTAATTGGGATTTTAAGTGTAATTCTGTCTTGGATCTTGACTCTCTTTACTTTCTACCTCAGCAGGATCAGGGAATACTTCGCCGATAGGCATAGCGCTTCAATCGTTGACGAAGGAGCCCGTAAACTTTCAGAGGGGCTTGCCAAGATTACTGAATGGACGGAGAGAACAAAGGGTTACCTCAAAAACCATCATCGTTTAAGCTCATTAAAGGCTCTATTCATATGCGACCCTGACAGCGCAAGGAGAGATTTGATGGAGCTTTATCAAACCCAAGCTTGGAAAGGTGATAGTGAACTTGTGACTAAGTATCTAAGCCGAAAATTAACAATAGAAGACCAGATTGCGGAGCTATTCTCAACACACCCGAACCTTGTGAAGCGCCTGAAGGCTCTTCAAGAATTGGCTTAGACGGTACTCAAACTTTTTGGAACTTCCTTCCCTTCTAGAGCAGTTGTAAAGCTTAAATCTTCATAATCAAAGTTAATCTTGTTTCTTTGGAGGCATCAACCTGGATCTAGACATTGAGTTTGAAGTGCCAACATGGGACCAAATCTACGATATGCTTCTAAACTTAGCGGATAAGATAAGACAGGACCATTTTTGCCCGGAAGTAATTGTAGGCATCTCGAGAGGAGGATGGCCCCCCGCAAGGGTTATCTCTGACCTGCTTGGAAATCCGGAACTTGCAAATGTTCGAGTTGAATTTTATTTAGGGGTCGCTGAGACAAAAGAGAAGCCAATTATAACTCAGCCAGTTTCGGTTCCAGTTAAAGATTTAAATATCTTGATACTGGACGATGTAGCTGACACGGGGAAGAGCCTACAACTCGTGAGGGAACACGTGATTGAGCAAGGTGCAAAGACCGTTAAGACAGCAACAATCTACTACAAGCCATGGAGCGTAATTGTGCCTGACTATTATGTGAGAGAGACTAGGAAATGGGTAGTATTCCCATGGGAGAGGAGGGAGACCGTTAAGTTCCTCTTAAGAGAGTTTAGTAGGAGGGGCATTCAAATAGATGTTGCAAAAAAGAAGCTTATTAGTGGAGGCATGAAACGCGACCTCCTTGAACGTTTCCTCAATGAACTTGCGAAGGAGGGCGAAGATGAAGGAAGCCAAAATCTCTGATTGGCACATAATCGTTGAAGGTTTTAGAAACGTTGAGATTCGAGACGTAGATGCATTATTCAATTTTGTTGACAAAGAAGCCGAAGGTTGTTATGTCCAATTCTTCGATGCAGATTTGATTGCGGGTTTCGACCATCTTTACTTTGCTTTTTTGAACGCTTCGAAAGCCTTCGAGGCTGGAAATAACATATCAAAAGATGTTGCGGTCGAGACGCTTCTATTTGCGTCTGGACAACGCCAAATTAGTAACGCTATAAAGCTCATAGGTATAAAGCCTCATTCCTCTAGGATAGCGGTCTTGGCGGTCTCTAAGTCACGTCAGAAAGCGGTCGAAATGCTGGATAAAGTTTCTAAGATGCTTTGTGGAGAGAAATTTAATGATGTGCTCGAATTAACTGATGACAAATTTGAGATAATAAAAAAGGCTTTCAAAATTAGCGGAGAAGAGATCGAAGCCGTATTAAGAAAAAATAAGAAAGAGGCTTTGACCAGCCTTCTTATTGAGCATATTGCGTTACTGGCTACTCAACGCTAAGTGATTTTTCTTTCGTAACTGAGAGGATGTCCTCTGGCTTTATGATTGATATTCCAGTTAAACCTCCTAAAATTTCTATTAGGAGAATTCTGTCTGGATTGGCGAGGTCAACTTTCCGCTCTATACCCTCAACAGCTGCCTTTATAACATCATTCGTTGAGAGGTTTGTGTACCGTTTCTCAACCGTTACACGGAAAGTTTCATTCATACCTATCTTTGAAGAAAGCTTTTGGCTTGTCTCTTTTATTCGTTCCAGATCGGTTCTGATAACAACTTCGATGGGGACGAACCTTAACGTGTAACGGAACTCCCAAGGTCTTTCTTTTAATAATTTCCTTAACTCTTGAATAGCATTGAAAGGGTTTAGAACAGTCTTTGCGACGATTAGTCCTGCCACATCACTCTTTTCAACCTTAGGCTCCTTATCGCCGATTTCTCCCAAAAGAAACCAAACTTCACTGCATGCGTCGGTTTCGTATCCTCTGGATGTTGAGGTTAAGAGGTTAAAATCGTTAAGAGCCATTTTTTTAAATCCCCTGCGCGCCAAACAACTATAATTCTTAATATTCAAGCTTTAGCAAAGAAGAGGGTAATATAAACTTAATGCGAAACTTATGAAATCGTTTGAAGACGCATACTTTAAGATGGAGGCAATTGCGCAGGCTCTGAATTGCTGAGAGAAGTTTTTGTGGGTCAGTGAAATGACTGCGTGTCACCGCTTGGAGCTCCGCGCCGTCGCCACACATCATCCCAAAAAATTTTAGGATCATGCTCATATTTATTCTCATCGGCCTAACCGTGGGAAGAAAAACATCTTTATTAGGCGCGTTCTAACCATTTTAGATCTTAGCTGGTTGAAAAGTTTGAGAATCGCGGTCATCGATAAGGACAGATGCAAACCCCAACATTGCGGTAGAGTTTGCCATAGATTTTGTCCAATGGTTAGAAGCAATGTTGAAGCGATTCGTTTCGAAGGTGGAAAGCCTATAAT
>CAYSEL010000097.1:0-19794 GCA_964430035.1 uncultured Candidatus Bathyarchaeia archaeon | reverse complement strand
AATCAAAGCATCCTGTTCGCTTCCCGTTATTATGGTTTTTCGGTTTGCTGCATGTTCAATAAGTTTCCTTAACAGATTGTAGGCGACAACAAGCGAAGTGGCCATCAATAATCTCGGTTGAAAAAGTTCAGGGTTGGCTCTTTCATCTCTGCAAGATATTACTATTTTTTATCGAAACTTTTGGTTTTAGGCAGCTTTGTTTTTAGAGCGCCAGAGTTTTGGGTATGTTCCTTTTGGCATTATTACTCTATTATTCTTTGCCACGATTCCATGGTCCATCTTTAAAATTTCTTCTGTGCCTGCTGTGGCTATGCCTAAAGCGACTGCTTCTCCCTTTAAAGTGAACATGGCAACCTTGCTTCCTGAAGTTATCCCTGTCTCTAGAGATATGACTCCTGGAGCTGTCAAATGTGCGCCATGGCAAAGAGCATCCACAGCTGAGTCTCTCACGAAGATTTTGGGTAAGAGCTCTAAAGCGGATTCCATTGGAAGAATAAAACTTCTCAGAATATTTTCGTCCCCCTCCTCTTGCCACTTACTGTAAAAGTAGTAGACATCATGCAGAGTAAAATTCTTCTCTGTCTCAGTGAATGGTCCGGATCTTGTCCTGCGGAGTTCATGCATATGGGCACCACAACCAAGCACTTCGCCTATGTCGTGGCAAAGCTTGCGAATGTATGTTCCAGCCTCGCAGCCGATTTTGAATAAGACATTTCGCGTCTCAACCTCAAGAACATCGATGTAGTAGATTTTCCTAACTCTGACCCTTCTTTTGACAGAAGCTCTAACCGGAGGTTTCTGATAGATCTTACCTTGAAATTCTTTGAGTACCTCCCTGACGCGGCTTTCCGGAACCTCCGAATGAAGTCTCATAACGCAGACGTACTCTTTCCCGGCCGTTAGTAGAGCTTGAACTACTTTTGTCGCATCTTCGAGGGCGATGGGCAGAACGCCCGTCACTTTGGGATATCCTTGACCTTTGCTAGAATTTTAAGGCCTCTAAGGTCCCGCCGTGACCAGCCTGCTTAACCGAAAGCATACGTCTAACCCATGCAGCAACTTCATGGCTTGACGGTCCTGCAGGTTTATCCAAGTTTATTACCCCAAATCTGATGAGGTCGGGATACGGTCTCTCTTCAGGTTTGTATCCATAATTAGGGTCTGTCTCTCCTTCAGCCTTGATCAAGAGTTCACGTTTTATCATCCAGGGAGCAGTAATCTTTGACATCTGGTATTCCTCTAAGAAAAGAAGGCGTTGATGGTTAAAAATGTTGAGGAATCCTTGCTCACTCGTTATTCGGTCTTTCCTAAATCGCTGAGCGCTTTGGCGACTTCTTCATCTGATGCTCCGCGTTTGATTTTGATTTTTTCTTCCGTGGGCTTGATGTGGTTTATGTTGACCCGTCGCCTTCTTATTCCACTAACCGATTTAGGTCCTGTTATTAAGACAAAGTTCTTGTCAATCAAGTCTACGATGACGCATCTTTTCCCCTTTTCTCGACCGGTCAATTTGACGCAGATTCTTCCAACCTCAATCGCGGGCAAAACCTAATCCTCCATTAATCCTCTGAAGAAATGATCAACTTCCACATAAATGTTGAGGAGCGCTGGATGTGGAAGCTACGCCATTTATATAGCAATGCCGGAAACCTTCATCTGGAATAGTGTCGGAAACATCTACAAGTTCCAGCCCTATGTTTTTTAATATAACCCATATACCGTCGAATCCTTCGGCACAGTCTTTTTGATCAGTTATTTTTGACATGGCTGAAAAATTATTATTCGGCGAGACATACCCATGCGGTGATAGGTTCGAGTTCTAATTAAGGCTAGACCCTGAGAGTAGCCAATTTTAGTTGTTTTACTCCCCTTTCTTTCATCAGTCTTTCAGCCAAGCTCCGCATCGTCTTTACTTCACCCCGAATTGCTAGGATCTCAAGGCAATTCTTATCATCCAAGTGAATGTGAGTGGCTGAACAGATCACTTCCCTATATTTATGCTGAATATCTGTTAAGGTCTCCTCTAAGCCTCTAGCTTCGTGATTATAAATCATTATGAGACCTCCCACTCCAATCCCCTTTTCTTCGCTCATCCATCTATATTCCGTTAAGAAGTTTTGCATTGCAAGCTGGACAGCTTTTGATCGCTCATAACCCATGTTTTTGATTGTTTTGTCGAAGTCTTCGAGTAGTTCAGGTGGAACTGAAACGGAGAATCTCCTTACACCCTTCCTGTTCATAGAAACCCTTCCAGTATTACTAATTGGGCAAAATTTATTAATAACTTTCGGTATTACGAAATATATGATGAGTAATATCAAATAGCGTCAAATCCAGCCAACTCGTCTGTGAGCATAAGGCGATAGCACTTATGAACCCAATTATAAAACTCGAGAATGTTTCAACAGTCTATGAAGGCGAGAATAGACCCGCAATCAAGGATGTAAACTTGACTCTGGAAAGAAATGAGATTGTTTATGTTGTAGGCCCAAACGCTGCAGGAAAAACGACGCTTCTGGAGACTATAAATGGTCTGCTCCCCATATTCAAAGGAAAAGTCTCCGTTCTCGGCTTAGATGTAACAACTCAAGGGAGAAAGGTGAGGTGTAAAATAGGATATGTCCCCCAAGATTTTATGGTGGAGCCAGGAGAACCATACACAGCTCTTGACGTCGTCTTAATGGGGCGATACGGAAAGATAGGATTTCTCCAAAGGCCCGAAGAGAGAGATCGCATGAAAGCATTAGAGGCTATGAGGCTGTTTGGTGTTGAAGAGTTAGCGGGTCGGTCCATAGGTAAGCTTTCCGGCGGACAGCAACAGAAGGTGATGCTCGCCAGGGCCATAGCAAAGGAGCCTGAAATCCTTCTTTTAGACGAACCCTTCAGCAATCTAGATCCTGAATCAAGGGGAAAAATTCCCCATTTAATAAGACAGATTCACGAAGAGAACGAGCTGACTACAATAATTGTTACGCATGACATTCACAGTATGCTGAAACAATGCCATAGAACTTTGCTCATGATGAATGGAAGGATTTTGATGGACAGTAACCCTGAGAAAGTCCTTGCTACCATAAATAATAAATCCATTACTTTTTCGAGGGAGGTAGGTCAATGATATGGCTTGAATTCACAATCATGGGCAGGGCTCTACTGTCTTGTGTGCTAGCTGGGTTTTTGACTGGTCTTATGGGAGTTTTTGTTGTTAGAATGAGGCTTTCAGCCATAGGCTATTCTATGTCTCACGGCGCCTTTGCTGGAGCCGCTTTAGGCGTAGCTACTTCAATGAATCCGCTTTTAACTGGGATGCTCTTTGCTTCGGCCACTGCTTTTCTCATAGGCCCAGTTGCAGACAAAGCCCGATTGCATGTGGACACCATAACTAGTATAGTTTTTCCCCTCAACATGGCTTTAGCATTCGTTTTTCTGACTTTAACCCCTGAAATAGGTCTAACCAGTCAGGTGGCTAACGTCCTTTGGGGCAGCATTATATCCATGACTAACAGTGATGTGGTCTGTCTTGTCACGTTATCTGCAGCGACATTAGTCATAATCCACTTTACTTGGAAGGAGCTCTTCGCAATAATGTTTAACAGAAAACTGGCTGAAGCAGATGGAATACCTACTAAGCCTTTCATTTACCTTATAATATTCCTTTCAGGAGTGGTTGTGACTGTTTCCATAAAACTCGTTGGGGGTTTACTCGTATACGCTCTTCTATTTAACCCCGCCGCTTCAGCCCTTCAATTTCTCGAAGACATAAAGAAAGTCATAATTGTTTCACCCTTGATCGGGGCGGTCTCGAACTTGTCTGGCCTTTTGGTCTCTTTGTTTCTTGATCTCCCAGTTGGTTCATGTATAGTGTTAGTGTCAACAATCATATTCGCCGTTGCAGTTCTCCTTTCACCTAAAAGAAGGAGAACGGAGGTGGAAAAAAATTGAAGATCATAAAATTTTCAGTTCTCAGTCTGGTTTTTGTTCTTCCTTTGATGTTTCTAGGAATGAGTGTGGTGAAAGTTGATGGCTACACCGATAAGCCTATAATTGTGTGTACAACAAGCGCAGTGGGCAGCATAGTCCGAGAGTTCTTAGGAGATATGGCTGATGTTGTGGTGTTGGTTCAACCTGGTCTCTGCCCCGCCGACTTTGACATGAAACCTAGCGATGTCTATGCGGTTAGTAAAGCGAAGATCCTGTTCAGGCAAAACATTTCTGGAGAGTTCTGGTTGCAAGGCTTGCTCGAAGCAGCTGGAAACCCGAACTTAACGCTAGTTACCATTCCTGGCGTATACAACACGCCTGAAGGGGCAAAGAACTATATCCGATGGGTTGGAGGAAACCTAAGCCAGATTCTGAATTTAGATTTAGACGCGAAGATTTCAGAGATGCTTACGGAAATTGACGATGTGTCTAGCTGGATTGCAGGTCAGGCCCAAGCTTTGCATGTGTCCTCTGTTAAGGTTATTTGCATGAATTGGTTGAAGACGTTTGTGGAATCAGTCGGCTTTACAGTTGTTGCAACATACAATCCGCCAGAGACATTATCAGCTGGAGATATAAACAACCTAATCAACACGGCGCAGAATGAGGGAGTAGCCCTCATCATAGACAACCTTCAGATTGACGTGGAGTTTGGCAGAGGGATAGCCTCTCAGGTAGGAGCAGAGCACGTAGTCTTAACCAACTTTCCGGGGGCTATTCCTGGAACTGAAACTCTAGCTCGTATGCTTCGCTATAACGCAGAGCAACTTTTCAACGCAACGAATACTTGGAGGGCTACATTGAAGCTCAGAACAGAAAAAGAAATCCTGGAAAATCAAGTAACCACTTTTCAGATAACCACAGCGTTAGCAGTCACAGTGGCTGTAGTAGAGGCAGTATGGCTATATGTTAGAAGGAAAAGAGGGTGAGGTTGTGGGACCGTCTAAAGGAATCTCTCTTCCTCAACATTTTTGTAGTGCACCATCTATGAACCGAAAGGTGTATTTTAACGAGGCTGCAGAAACTTGGGATCAACGGTTCTGCACACCGGAACTTGCAGCCTTCTTAGAAAGGTTAGTATCAAGGTTCGGTTTGAAACCTGGATATAAGGTTCTGGATGTAGGAACAGGCACAGGGGTATTAATTCCCTTCTTGCTTAAGGAAATAGGCCCGTCTGGCTCAGTTACGGCTATTGATTTTGCAGAACGAATGGTTCAAGTATGCAGATCAAAATATTCGCATCTCAAGAATGTCACCGTAGAACTTCATGACGTTGAAGAGGAGGATTTGCCCCCGGCATATTTTGACGCCGTCACATGCTTCGGCGTATTTCCTCACCTTGAGAAAAAAGAGAAAATGTTGCGTAACGTCAATCGAGCTTTGAAGCCTGGTGGCATTCTCATCATAGCTCACGCATTAGGCAGCCAAGAAATTAAAGATCACCACAAAAAGGCTTCATTCTCGGTAGCGAACGACACGTTACCTGAAAGCGCCGAAATGAAGCAGCTCTTGAACCAAACTGGATTCACAGAAATCTCTATCGAAGATAAACCCGGATGTTACCTCTGTTTATCAAGAAAAAGATAATCTCTTCGCTATACGTCGCGAAAATATTCTTAGAAATCTAACCTAATGGCGGGCCCATTGCCGAAAAATTCGCTAATTTACGCATTCCGAAGTGCAAGGATCAGATTCTAACCTTAAATTTTTCCTGGGCTTAAACATGATTTTACAACCATTCTTTACATAAATGTTGATGAGTATTTACTTCTTGCTGGTTTTTCCATAAGTCTACGTTTCCCGCCAATAGTTCCATCTTTAAAATGGGGCTTTCTCATAACATGATCGCCTGCCTTCTCAATCTCCCTTGCCTCTTCAGCCATCCTTGCCGCGCTCCGCATCATCTCATGAGCAGCAGCAACCATGGGCACGTAAAGATTTGGGTCTGTAACTTTGAAACATGCCTCTGTCGTGATTTTAGAGACTTGTTGGGCTATCTCATAAGCAGCTTTAGCTTTCGCCCTAGCATAAGGATTTTGGAAACCTGCAGCTTCAACAGCCTTCTCAGAATCAATGACTAATCTAGGCAGTTCGAACTTCTGATCGGATTTTATCGCGTTGATTACACTGTCTATTGCTTCAACGATGATGTTGGATGCTCCAGTTACAGCCAAAACCTTTATAACGTCTGAGTTGTAAATCGCCATCTCAGCGGGATCTAGAAACTCCCGTCTGGCACCGATCATCGAATCCGCCTCAACTATAATGTAACCTAAACCTGAGTCCTCAAATTCTTTTATAATCTTCTTAGCGGGACTGTCGGAGATCACGATTGTCGGCACCCCCGATGTCTTCAAGATCTTACGCGCCTCAGTGGGACCAGGAGATGCCTGTGCTGGGCCTACCAGAATGACAATATCCGGAGCCATTTTTATCATTAAGTCCGCTGATTCCCTGCATTGGTCTAGCCCAAGCTTTGCCCCTGAGCCTATAGTGCTCACTTTAATGTCGGTTCTCTCTGCTCTCTCGTCGAGAAGAAATTCGAGGAGGGGCAAAGTGCCAAGGCATCCTAGCTTAAGCACACCTATCTTCACGACATTTTCTTTCAATCTTTACATCTCCAAAACTTGAGCGGCTACATTTTCTATTTTTCATCTAAGGTTACTATTAGCACTTTTACTTAGATAGTCAGTAAAAGAGTTTTCGGTAACCTTTACGATTTCTTCACAATTTTCTCAGCGATTTCCTGAGCCTTTATCGCATCTTCGGCAGTCACCATAGGCTTTGCCTTTCCTAGGATGCATTCTATGAAGTGGCTGTCGAGTTGTTGGTGACCCCACACCTTCGTACCTGAGACAGAGATGTCCCATTCTCTCCGTTCGGGATCTGAGCCGTAAACGACTATTTTGTTATTCCAGACCACATGAAGAACATTTGTATTGTCTCCGTAGACTTCTAATCTGCTTGTGCTTGAGGACTCTTTCACAGTTGCACCGTAATGGAGCGAACCTACAATTCCCTTTGAGAATTTTACAAGTCCCATCGTGTTATAGCCCAATATGCCGCCGAACTCACTTAGCTTCGTGTAGTTACTCATCCATTCAACATTGACGATATCGTCCTGAAACATCCATCTCAACATGTCGATTGACCAGACCGAAAGTGTAAAGTCTGGATATCCTCCACTTAACTCGATGTTCCACGCCCAGGATCCTGCAGGCCACTGCTCAGCCAATGCTGATGCAGGTATGAACTCTCTGAAATGGACAGCGACAGGGTTGCCGACAACACCCTCCTGCAACATTTTCTTAGCCTTCACATAGGCGGGTGCAAACCTGAAGTTTAAGACTGGCATAAGAATAACCTTTTTCTTCTCTGCTGCTTTCTGCATCTCTTTTACCTGCGATATCCTAGGAGCCAGGGGCATTTCACAGAGGACATGCTTGCCTTTTTCTATAGCTTTCATGGCTGATTCGTAATGGAAAGGTGTAGGAACTGCTAGAACAATCGCATCTACCTTCGGGTTATCCAAAATTTTGTCATATTCAAGGCAATAGGGCACATCATATTTTTCCGAAAGAGGTTTCACCCTCGACTCGGTTCTCGCCCCTAAAATGACTAATTCGGCTCCCGGTATTTTCTTGAATGCTGGAACATGGGCTTGTCCGCCTACAAATCCAACACCGACCACTGCCACTCCAACATTATTCTGGGACATAATCTTTTAGCCTCCTTTTTCCTAGTGTAAATAATTAATGGTCTATGATATTTATCGGTTTTCTTTTGGTGCAAAAAGTTTTTTCTTTTTGAAATTTTTTTATTCTTTAGATACGTTTTGAGGAATGGAAAAGGTGCCTTAGTTGGAGCTTGTAGATACTCATGCACACCTTGAAGATATTAAAGACCTTGACGGCGCCCTCGAAAGAGCTGAGAAGGAAGGCGTAGTTGCCGTTCTGACAATGGGTTCTGATTATGAGTCGAACAACTGGTCCATAAAAGAGAGTGTCAAGTACAGCAGAGAAAAACTTAAGATATATCCATCCGTAGGGTTTCACCCTTGGAACTTAAACAATTCAAATGTGGAAGTTAGCCTGCGCTTCATAGAAGAGAACATAAGTAAATCAGTTGCTGTAGGGGAAATAGGTTTGGATTACTGGTATAGGGATGTCCGAAAGAACATTAAGAAGAAGGAAGAACAGAAGAGACTCTTTCAAAAGCTTCTCGAAATATCTAAGAAAAATGATAGGCCTGTCTCTATACATAGTAGAGGAGCATGGGCAGACTGTGTTGACATGACCATAGAAACTGGCATCGAGAAGGCGGTTTTCCACTGGTTTAGTGGACCCCTAGACGTTCTTAAAAAACTTTTAGACCATGGCTATTATGTCTCCGCCACGCCTGCAGCCGCATACAGCAAGGAACACAGAGCGGTGATCGCTAAAACCCCTCTTGAAAATCTCCTATTAGAAACGGACTCAACCGTTGCCTATCAAGGAGAACCCTCGGAGCCAGCTCATCTCATTAAAGCCCTTTCTGCGGTTGCGGAGTTAAAGAGTGAGAAAGAACAGAAGATAGCTGAAGAAACAACGGAGAATGCTAGGTTAATCTTTAAGATTTTGTAGGTTTAGGCTCCACAAATTTTACGATGTTTGCCTGACACGTTACGCCTAGAGCTTTTGCCACCACAACGCATTTAGCCCGAAGAAGATAGGCGATAGGTTTCGAGAGTATACCCTCAACTTCAGTTAAACTCTCGTAGTGCCCCTGCCCTTTCGCGATTATAAGGTCAGCTTCTCTTAAATGCTTCAAAAACTCTTCGGAAGATTCGTCCAATCTTAAACCTATATGATTGTTTCCAGTCTCAATAATCTCCGCAACTTCATCTAGACCTATCTGACCCGCGTCTTCCACCGTCGCGTCATTCAAGATAGATTGACTTTTCGCGGCTGCGTAAATTTTCACTGGGTAACGTTTCTTTATGATCTCAATGAAGAATTTATCGAATACTATTTCTCCGGCGTTGTCGAGTAGGTATAGAACCTTTTTCGAATTTGAAAGCGCCTCCAGAAGTTTATGAGTATCATCCAAAGCTAGGTCTTCTTGAAGGCAACTGATAAGTGAAGACTCAATATTGCTCATTGAGATCACGTAGTCCTCAACCTCGAAATCTATAGCGTTACCGCAAATTGTCCCCAACGCGGCAAGCTTGAAAGTTTCTTCATAATTCTTCCCTCTACATCTACGTTCAAGAAGGGGAAGAATTCTCATAGCAATCTCGTTTGAGGCTTTCTTTAAGGGTTTGAACGGATCCATATTTCCAGTCACTTTCTGGCACAGTCTAAAGACGTATGTGTGGAAGATAGTCGGATTTAGTTCTAACAACTCCGCATGATTTTCAGCTAACCACCTAAGTGTCTCAGACATGACTTTTCTTCTCAGCTCTTCTTCATCAGTAGATTTGGATACGATATCGTAAGCCGCTCTAAGTGTACAAGTAAGGCAGAGAAGATGGCCCTTCATTCTTCATTCCTCCGTTTCATAAGATTAAACCAGCAATATAACAAAACGTAATTTATAAATGCTGGCTCTTTTTCAGCTGAAAAATTTATTCATCAAGATTGCCAGATATCTTATTGGTTGTGTTCTTAATGTTCACAAAGAATCGCGTTATCGTTGATGAACGAGAGAGAGCCTCCGGGGTGCCGGATCTTCTTAAAGAATTTGGACTTATGGTTGATTACCGCATGCTTGAGGTCGGCGACTACATAACCTCAGCATATGCCGTGGAGCGCAAAGAGATAAGAGACTTTCTGAAATCGCTATATTCTAAACGAATTTTCGATCAAGCCAGCCGCCTAAGCAAGTTCTATGAGAATCTCCTTATGATCGTTGAGGGGAGCATTACCAATTTGATTGATCGAAGGATAAAAGTTCGGTCCTTTTTCGGAGGTCTAGCTGCGTTAACATTTGATTATGGAATGAAAGTCTTCTTCACCCAAAATGCTGATCAAACAGCTAATTTAATCTATGTTCTGAGTAAGAGGAGATCGTCGATTTCGAGTAGACCAATCATTAAAAAGAAGCCTAAAGCGGACGAGACTGAAAAATTGCAGCTTCAGATAGTCTCTTCTCTTCCGGGGATAGGCATAAAACTGGCGGATAGACTTCTCAGAGAACGTGAGACTGTACGCAAGGTCTTTGCATCATCAACAGCTGAACTTTCAGCTATAAAAGGAGTCGGCAGGGTTACAGCCTATAAAATTGCTCGGGTTTTAGACGCGTCTTACCGACCCATCCCTAAGCGACCTCAACAATTAGGACTTGACAGTTAAGCCAAAAGGTTTAAAAGTGGAAAAAATATGAGTTTCTCAAAGCCTTTAAATGGAAAGGTTTGACATATGCCTCGGCGTAATCTCCAAGTAAACTATTAAGGTAAAGAAGTTGAGAACAAGATGAGAGCCAAATGGAAGAAGAAGAGAATGCGCCGCGAAAAAAAGAAGAGGGAGAAGAGGCGCGCAAGATACAAATAGACTGTAAGAAGTTTCAGAAAACCTTGCAAAAAGGTTGTGGAGATTAAAAAAGGAAAAGCTTTGAACAAAAGGCAGACTTTTAATAAAAGCATGGAAAGGCTCTGCACCAATATGTGCCGTCGCAGATTACGGTATTAAGATCTGGAAAGCCTTCGCGGCAAGTAGCAAATTCAAGCCTATATTTTAGAACCAAGGCTCTTAAATCCTTCAAGATCTTCAGCCTCTTCTCCTTGTTTAGGTATTTATATCCTGCGATCCATTCGCCGTCTTCATAAGACTCTGTTAACCTTTTGAATAGACTAGGTCTCTCCCTTTTGAGTATTGGTAGTAGGCCGCAGGCGATTTTCATTGTTGAGGATGTTATCTGTTTCACACCTATCTCCGCTGCTTTTGCAATAACGGCTTCAAGCTCCCTTTTTTGAGAATTGACTGTTGGAATTACTGGATCTATCCTCACAGCGGTTGGAATGCCTGCGTCAACAATCTTCCTTAAAGCGGCAAATCGAACCTCTGGGGAAGGAGCGTGAGGCTCAATAATTCTTGCTATGTCCTCGTTTAATGTTGTTATGGTCATGGTTACGACTGTTCGAGTTTGCTTAAAAATGTCTATATCTCTCGTGACAAGGTCCGATTTGGTGACGATGAGAAGGGGGAAACCGTTCTTAGCTAATACCTCGACGCATCTCCCCGTTACTCTGTATTTAGCTTCAAGAGGCAAGTAAGGGTCAGTTGTGTCGCTCAACATAACTGGCAAACGTTTCTTTGTTCCTTCAACCATCTTTACTATATCCTCTTTAAGCCGAACTCTGGGAACTACTGGGCCTCTGAAACTTGGAAACTTGACTGCATAACAATAGATACACCCATGTATACATCTGCCAAGATAAGGGTTCAAGTTATATTTTGGGGGGCAAGTGCAAAAACCAGATTTGACGACATTAAAGACTGGAAGCCTCATGCCTCAAAGCCAAAATCTAAATTCCACGTCAACTCTTATAAACAGAATGGTTTATCTTCTCATCTTGATGGCGGAAGAGTTTTTCGAAGGGAGGGAAAGAATACGAATATAGAAGAGTTTAGAAATCCTGGTAAGATCTATCGGCCTTCACCTTTCTGGTAATGGAATGACGCTTTAGACATTAGAGAGCTACGTTGGCAAGTTCAAGAGTTTGCTGACAAGGGGTTCGGCGGATACTTCATGCATTCCCGTGTTGGACTTGCAACTCCGTATCTTTCTAAAGAATGGATGGACTGTATCAGAGCGTGCTTAGAAGAAGGAAAAAAAGTCAATGTGGAATCTTGGCTCTACGATGAGGATAAATGGCCAAGCGGTTTCGCAGGAGGTTTTGTTCCAGCAAAGGGCGACAACTATCGAGCCCGGTCAATAAGAATGAGCGAAATAGCCAAAAAAGAGGTTCCTAAAGCGTTGCGTGACCCTTCAGTTCTCGGCGTCTTCGAAGTTCAATTTTCCTTACGTACTAAAATCAAAAATTATAAACGTATACAGAAACTTAGAGACATAACTGGAAAAGGGGTCCTTCTCCAATTCAGGATTGAAATATCTCAACGTAGCAACTGGTACAATGGCGAAAGTTACGTGGACCTTTTGAACCCGAAGGTTACAAGAGAATTTTTGAAAGTGACCCTTGACAGATATGCTGAGAAGTTTAGGAAGGATTTTGTAGAGTTTATACCCGGAATCTTCACCGATGAACCGAACTATGTTGGTCGCAGCCAGATTCCGTGGACAAAGATGTTGCCGAAATATTTCAAAAAAATGAACGGTTACGACATTATAGAAAAACTTCCTCTTCTCTATTTTGAGGGCGTAGGCTTCAGAAAAGTTAGATATGACTTTTGGAAGACAGTGACTCAGCTTTTTGTAGAGGCTTTTACAAGACCTTACGCTAAAAGATGCGCCCGATATGGGCTAAATTTATCCGGTCACTATCTAAGCGAGGACAACCTTGACAGTCAAACAAGAGCAATAGGTGCAGCTATGCCTCATTACGAATATATGCAGGTTCCAGGCGTCGATCATCTTGGCAGAAACATAAACGACCCCTTGACATTGAAACAATGTTCAAGCGTCGCACACCAGTTTGGTCGAGCCCGCATCCTTTCAGAACTCTTTGGATGCAGCGGGCATAGCATGACCTTCGAGGATCAAAAGTGAATTGGAGACTTCCATTTAGCCTTAGGCATCACTTTTTTCTGTCCTCACCTCACGCTTTACACTATGAAAGGCGATGGGAAAAGAGATTATCCACCTACCTTCAGCTATCACCAACCATATTGGGAATATTTGAAATTGATTAATGACTATTTCGCTCGTGCAAGTTACCTCTGCTCTCAAGGACGCTTTTGCGCGGACATTCTGGTTCTTCATCCTATTGGAAGCACGTGGGCCACTTTCACGCCTGTCACTGTTGATCGAGAGACACTGCCATGGAGATATAATAACTCGCTTGTGAAGATTCTGGAAGATCTCCTCGCTTTGCATAGGGGCTTCGACTTTGGAGATGAGATTATACTCTCACGTCACGGCCGTGCTGAAGGTAAAGAGTTTATTGTTAAAGAGGGAAGATACAAGGTTGTTATTGTGCCTCCGTCTTTGACATGGTCCTCGGCTACTTTTAACCTTCTCCACAACTTCATAGCAGAAAGAGGGATAGTAATCTTTGTAGGCGAGACTCCGGGCTTAATTGATGGCAAGCATGGAGAAGCAAGGTGGCTTAAACTATTCAAGAATTCAAATGTTATACGTGTAGGAGCTGAGAGAGAAGCGTTGGCGAAAGTTCTAGATAACATTTTGCCACGCTCAGTGGCCATATTAGGTGTCGATGGCAGAGAGATTGAAGATATCCTTGTTCATCATAGAGTTGAAGGTTCAAGGCACATATACTTCTTCGCGAACAGAAGCCGGACAAAAAGGTACGATGCCACCATTAAGTTCTCAGAAAAGGGTGAAGTGACAGAATGGGACATGTTCACAGGGTCAGTCTTGCAAGTTGAGGCAATTACTCAAGATGACAATACCATAATAAAGACTGTTTTACACCCAGCAGGGAGTCGCGCCTTCGTGATTGATGCCTCTAAACCACCGATCCTTGAAGGCACATTAACGGAAAAAAAGGTTGAGGAAAAAGTTATCCAAACTATAAGCCAATGGGAGTTCAGCCGTTTGCACCCCAACACTCTAGTCCTTGACAGTTGCGAATACTCATTCGATGACGAAGAATGGGGACCTAAGACCGCCATATGGAAGGTTCGACGCGAGGCATGGAGAAAATGCGGACTAGAAGAGTACACTGGCATTCAACCATGGGTCTTGTTGAATAAAAAGGTTAAGCCAAAACGGCTAAAGGTTAATATGCGAACACGGTTCAAATCAGAAGTTGAAGGCAAGAAAATCTTCCTCGTACTTGAATGTGCACCAATCTGGAAGTTAATTGTTAACGGCACCAAGGTATCAACAAAAGTTAAAGAATGGCATTGGGACAAACAGTTTGGTAAAGTCGACATATCCGAAAAGGTGAAAATCGGCGAAAACACTATTGAACTTTCATGCAGGTATGGGCTTGATGTTCCCATTGAGGACATGTACCTTATCGGCAACTTTGGCGTCAAAAAGATTTCTGAGACGGAGTACGTAATCACAGAGGAGGCTAAAACACTGAAAAACGGTGACTGGGCGCAGCAGGGTTATCCATTCTATTCTGGAACAATGCGTTACAAAGCAAAATTCAATATCGGGTCGCTGAGTGAACCAAGAGAGAAAGTGTTTGTACGCCTGCCTAACGCTAAAGGTACGCTATTTCTACTTTACGTTAACGGTAAAGGTCCTCTGCCAGTCTGCTGGTCCCCGCTTGAGGCTGATGTTACAGAGTTTATTGAGCAAGGCGAGAACGAACTGACAGTGGATGTTGTTAGTTCGTTAAGGAACACCTTCGGTCCACTCCACCACAGTTCAGGCGATCTCTTTTGGGTTAGACCATCCTCTTTCACAGATGAGGCGAACTGGGTTGACGCCTATCAACTCGTTCCGTATGGGCTGATTGGAGGTGCCGAAATCGTGATCCGCCGAGAAGTCAGTGAAGAGTCGGAACAAGGGCAAAGGCCAACAACTTAACCCCCAAAACATTTTTACCAAGGGGTATTTTTCAATCGTAAGAGGTAAGCAATAACGTTGACAAGAAGATGTATCGGTCCAGTCAAAAGGATAATGATTAATGTCTCAACCGGAGAAGACGGCTTCACAAAAAACCCGAAGAATAAAGCCATCAAAACAAAATCGAGCTGATCGGAAACTGGCAGATGGGATCCAGGCTTGATTCCAAGCCTCCTCTTAATGAAGGAACCGATCAAGTCGCCTATCAAAGCTCCCAATGAAAGAACAAAACCTAGAAAAGTGTTCCCTTGGGGTAGACCAACGTTTGGCGCAAGAAACTCTTGAGCCCATCCAATTAAGGTTCCAATAAGCATGCCCGATGTAAAGCCACGTATGGTCTTATGGGGACCGAAAATGGGTTTTCCGTCTAAAAATTGTTTGCCCCCGTCAATCGGGCGTCCTCCTCCAAATAAGACTGGCGCGGCATTGGCGCAATAAGCTGGAAAAATATAATACAATGCATTGAAAATCTCCATGACAGCTTCGTAAGATGACATTTTTCAACCGTCCTTTTGAGTCTTTTTTGGGAAGGCTACTAATAGATAATTTCTAGGTTAATAAGTAATTGCTTTAAAGGCGTTTGGCTTGTGTAAAGGCATAAATGCCGGAAGGGAAACCTTTTTCATAGGTGAAGAGGTTTGCCTGTCGTCATCATAGAAATGTGGGCTGGAAGAAGTGAAGAGCAGAAGGAGAGGCTTATTAAAGGGATAACCAAGGTATTCGAAGATATAGGCGTAAAACCTGAATGGTTAACCATAATCATTCATGAAGTGTCTAAGAACAATTGGGGGATGGATGGAGAGCAAGCCTCTAAACTGCTTCCGTAGACCATTATTCAAACCAAGCCCTTCGTAACCCTGAAGCTTCAACCTCCATAATCGTTTGCAACTCCTTCACAAGCATCTTTGCTTTGCTTATCGTAGGTTCTGGAAGTTTACACCCATAGTTATCATAGCCTACGCGGACAAATTCTGGACGAATCTCTTTTATCCATCCAATGAACTCTAAATCAAAATCGAGAATCGGCTCTATGACTACCGCTTTTCGTCTCCAATTAAGCTTTCTTATTTCCTCAAATCTTTCCCATGGAGTGGGGGCTTTTGTAAGGTTATAGTTTCTATTCGTCTCAATTGTGACTCCGAGTATCATATTCTCCCTAAGCATGCCAATAAACTCTCCGTACCTCTTTGGGTTCTTTGTAAGAAAGAATAAATTTGATCGATTTTTGCTCCTCAAGGCTCTTAAAACTTTCTCGATCCATTCTTTTGGAACCCAGTTCCCCCACATATCACCCATATCTGAGACGAATATGAAATCCTCTGTAGGGAGCCTCTGCCTAAGCCTCCATTCGGCAAATGCAGGCTTAAATCCATAAGTCTTGTAGGGTTCTATTCCCCAAGATGCAAGCTTCTTGGCGTAGCTCCTAGCCCAACAATATGAGCATTCATGCAGGCATCCAGTTATGGGGTTCCATGTGCCCATGCCTTTGCGAACCGCCTTCACTTTGCCTTTCTAACCTATTTTACTGCACGCTAGTTGATAAACGTATTACGATATATAATCATGAATTCCATCTTCTTTAATGACCAATTTGAAGGTTAGGTTGGCCTCTTTTCCACCTTTCTTTTCGAGAGATGCCCCAATCACATTCCGTTGTTCGGTTCTGTGGAGGCACAGAACAGAATCTGACCAGAACTTAAGAACTCTCGTCGCGACGGGTGCAATGTCACCCCTATCAAGCCAATATATGCTTCTTACTTGACTGATGAGAAGGACTGAAAGATTAAAAGACTTGGCTATCTGACCAAGCATTGCAACTTGGCGGTTCAGTTCACGGTTAAGGTGGAATGTTTCTTTTCTGCCAACAATCTCTAAGCGGTAGAGCGAAGTTATCGTGTCGAAAACTATTAAGCCGAACCTCCTGTTTACATACCTTTCCAAACCATCGACAATTTCAGCCTGTTCACTAAAGGTCGAGGGCTTCAAAAGAATAATTAAGTCTGAAACTTCTTTGAGGTCCTGAGATGCAATCTGAAACAGCCTCTCCAACGAAAAAGTTCCGTCAGAGTCGACATACAAGGTTTTAAGACCAAGCCTTGCGCAGTTTAAGGCGCATTGCATGGCTAAAGTGGATTTTCCAGTCTCCGCTTCCCCGTAAATTAGGTTTATGCTCGGGGGTAGACCGCCTTCTAGAAGTCTATCAAGAATGTTTGATCCTGTCGGTATCCAACGGGTCAAATCGATACTTCCACACAAAGAATAACATCCGATGTAAGGCTTAAATCTTAATGTTTCCTCTCTAGTTAATATCAAGTGGCGCCTTATGAGATCTAAGATAGCGGTCGCAACCGTATCCGGAAAAGCGTACTATAGACTTGTAAATGAGCTCAAGGAGAAAAGGCTTCCTTTTTTAAGTCTAATTCCAGGTGAACCTATCCCGCCTTCGATAAGAGTCGTCATAACAACAAGTAAGGAAAGGCCTTCAATAAGCCACTCAAAGATTTTAATATACGACCCTGAAGTTGACCCCTCAACCGTTATTGATGAAGCTATTCGGATATCACAGAGTAAAGAGGTCTACAATGAGTTGGTGATTGGTGTAGATCCTGGAAAGACGTTCGGCATCGCGGTTCTAGGCGATGGAAAAGTTCTCAAGAAAGAGGAAGAATTAACAATTGAGAGGGCAGTCGACACAGTTTTGATAGAGTTGAAGAAAAACCCGTCGAAAGTTCAAAAAGTAAAAATTGGGGGCGGTGTTCCAGAGTTGGCCAAAGAATTTTTGGGTCGACTGGAGATCGCCCTTCCAAAAAATGCTTCAGCCGAGATTGTCAAAGAATATGGAACAAGCATCCAAAGAAGCCCGGAGTCAAAAAAGAAAATAAGTGATGCCGACTCAGCTGTAAAAATAGCAAGAGAGAGATAATTCAACGCCTGTTAAAGGGAAGAGATAGGCTGATGGTTTATAGGCTCAAGAAAGGAAAGACTCTGCTTGTTGACGGTCCCGCAAGGGTTCAGATACTGTCAGGAAGGGTCTCAGTCTTAGGAGCACAAATTAGTCAGGGGGTACTCGTCGTCCGGAGGGGAAAACGCATGCCCATTGAAGCCCTTTGCGACGCAGAGGTTGAGTTGACCATGAGTGAACATGCCTCCTCCTTAGAGATTGCGGAACGTTCAGTTCCTACTTTATGGAAAGACGCTGCTGGCGCGATTTTGTCGAGAAAAGAACGGAAAACAATCCTTGTCATAGGTGGCGTTGACTCTGGAAAGACTAGTTTCTGCACTTATCTAGCTAATTCAGCTCTAGCATTAGGTTATAGTGTAGCCCTTCTCGATAGTGACCTTGGGCAGTCGGATGTTGGACCGCCGGGAACATTAAGCCTTGTCACAATAAAAGAGCCCGTATATGACCTTTTTAAATTGAGGCCCGAAGAATTGTTCTTTGTAGGTGTTACAAGCCCAAGCGCGAAAGTTAGCACAATCCTGAAAGCTGTAGCAATCTTGAAGGATAGATCTTTAGAAAAGGGTGCAAATCTTATAATCGTTAACACTGACGGGTGGGTTGATGGGGAGGAAGCAATAAATTATAAGGTAGAATTAGTGAAGGTAGTCCACCCAGAGTATGTTATAGTCATTAAGACAGCGGATGAATTAAAGCAGAGAGTTAGTAATCTTGAGAATGTGAAGGTTTTATTTGTCGACCCGCCGGAAAACATTAAAAAGAGAGACAGAGAAACTAGGAAGATTCTTCGTGAGTCGGCGTACAAAAAATATTTAAGAGATGCTAAGATTAGGTCGTTTCCTTTGGCATGGGTTAAAATACATGGCGGCGCTGAATTTGACTGGTTGACTGAAGAAAAGTCGGGGAAGATAAGAAATAAAGAGGGCAGATTATCTGTTTCATCTACAGAAGCTGAGGGGCTTCTTGTGGCGCTTAAAGATGCTGGGGACACGGTCTTAGGTATTGGAATAATATGCCAGGTTGATTGTGAGAAGAGTTTGGTAAAGATATGGACTCCTGTGAAAGGCACAGTTTCCACGATTGAACTGGGTCAAATAAGGTTAGACAAGGAGGGAAACGAGGTTGACATAATATAAGGCGTACTCTTCGTGGTCTGCAGTGACTACATGCTTTTGGGGCGTAAAGCATTTATAGGTTTAAGATCTTTCTCGATATATCCTCTTAAAGGGAGAGATGATGTTTGAGGCAGAATAGGCTTAGGGAATTGATGAGAAAGGATGAACCAACAATTGGGACTAGAATCCTTATAGCGTGGCCAGGACTTGTAGAGTTGATTGGGCAGACTGGGGTTTACGATTATGTCGAGTTTCTAGGCGAATATGCTCCATATGACCTTTACGACCTCGATAACCTTGCTCGGGCAGCTGAATTAGTTAACATTTCTTCTATGATTAAAATTGATCAGGAGCCTCGGACATACATTGCTGGAAGAGCGTTAGCCGCTGGGATACAAAACATGTTATTTGCAGACGTTAGGTCCGTGGAGGACGCTGAGGAGGCAGTGAAAGCTGTGAGGGCTGAACCGAAAGGCGTTAGCGGTTTCAGGATGGATAGGCGAGTTGGATACGTCTCCGCTACGGCTTCAGCTGCGGATGTTGTGAAGATGTGCGAGGACGCTGTCGTTGCTTTGATGATAGAGAAGAAAAGCGCAGTTGAGAATCTGGAAGAAATTCTCTCAGTTAAGGGCGTCGATATGGTGCAGTTTGGGCCTTCAGACTACTCACTTAGCATAGGTTTGCCCGGGGAAACTAGCCATGCCAAGGTGAGAGAGGCGGAGACTAAAGTAATAAAGACAGCACTGAAGATGGGCGTAGCGCCGAGAGCTGAGATAGAGAGCCTTGAGGAGGCAAAGAGGTACATAGATATGGGTGTGAGAAACTTCAGCCTAAGCATAGATGTAAACATCCTGTACAATTGGTGGAAAAATAACGGTGCCGAATTGAAAAGGCTTTTGTCTAAAATTTGAAGGATCCTCCAACCCCACAAATGCGGGGGACCTATCTATATTTTTCTGAATTCATAAATACTCAAACTTGATTATCTATGAGAGAGGCAAGACCAAAATGTCTCTAGCAAAAATTGCACGTGAAGAG
>CAYSEL010000096.1:0-7945 GCA_964430035.1 uncultured Candidatus Bathyarchaeia archaeon | reverse complement strand
GATATCTGTTGGGCCTGGAACCGCCGTTATGAAATGGTTAAAGATCACCTCACTTATTACATTGTCTATCTTTTTTACTGTGGTGCTGTTGAATGGCGGCGAGCCTCCAAGAACATCTAAAACCTCTATAACGCTTGAGTTGAAGATTATCTTGATGTCATAGGCTCCGAGACCGCTAGATGGTAGGTCGCTGACGGAGACTGGTACATCTCCAGTCTCGCCTACGTTTAGACTTAGGGAACCCGCGGTCACCTTCGCATCTGACGAAGTGGCAACATTAACGGTTAAGGATGAAAAAGCCAAACTCAAAATCATGAATGATAATACAAAGACAAGCTTGCCAAAACTGAATATATTCTTCGACATTTCCTATTCACCTTTAAGCCTAAAGTATTCATCCCTCTGCCCATCAAGGTACTGGGCTATAACCATGGCATCCGCAATCGTTACTTTATCTCCTGCATCGCCATCATGGTTCACGGATGCCGCGTTGAACATGTTTAAGTCTTCTTCAGGTCTTACACCTGCAAGATACTCTGCTATGACAATGGCATCTGTAATAGAGATTTTTCCATCGTTGTCGGCGTCGCCTCTCATAAACTTTAATGCCTCTCCTCGCAGTACTGTATTATGCTCCTTCCTACTCAAAGCATCTACAATTATCAAGCTGGATGGCTTGAGAATCTGTTCAACACCAGCTGTGCCATCAAATCTTAACCTAAGCCTAGTGAGGATTAGGTTACTCATCTGTAGACCTTGAGTTTCCTGCAAATACGCTGACAATATAAGTTTATTATCCATCCTTTCCACGGTGGGAGGCGAATTGAAAGGTGAATCGCCAGGCAAGACGCTTAAGATTGTTACATTGTCTGAGATTTCAAGTTCAAGTCTGTACCCGCCTACCCCGCCCTTCAAGATTTCAGAAGATTCTAGTAATACCGTAACTACGATGCCTTCTTGATCTAAAGTTGGTTCAAGGCTTATCTTGACCTCCAAAAGCTTCTCTAATGATGAGATAACTATATTGAAGCTGAAAGCCCCGATTCCCCTTGCTGTTGATGAGACCCAGAGCCTAAACGTTAATGGAAGGACGTCTCCGGGCTTAAGTATTTGCCCCTGATAGTTCCAACTGAGGCTAAGGTATCTTGAAGCTTCGGATGGCATCCAATCCATAATGTTTAAAGATAGTGAAAGTGCAACGTCTCCCTCGTTTCTGACATATATATCAACACTCTTCGATGAGCCTAATGCTAGTTTTCCCCAATCGATTGATTGGACCTTCGCCGTGCATTTCTTATCCCAGTAGACGCCGAACTCCACAGGGCCAGATATTGCCATTATCGTCCTAGTAAGCGGCTTTGGAAGGTTGGCGGCTAAAAGGATGGTGATAGCTAGGGGTAAGGCTACCTTCAAGAAGCGGTTGGCGCTCTGAAAAATCTTCATCGATTATCGTATCAATATTTCACGAGTGTAGTAAAATAAACATTATGTCACATGAAACTATTCAAAAATAATATTACGATTCGTAATCTCGCGGAATTTCTAAACATTTATCTAGCAAATTAACAAAATAGACAAACGGATCTAATCATGAAAAAGCCCAATCTATTTTGGTAGCGACTTCTAGGTGAAAACTTCACACGTAAAGGTCAGACCGAGACGGCGCGTTTGGTAAAAGATTCTTCACTTTTCTGCAGTCTACGTTTATGTGCCAGATTTTTGCTGTGGTTATTCCTCACTACGGTTGGCATGTCCTTCTCTTTTTCTAGGAGAGTGTTCAGCTGTTCATACTCATCAAGAAAATCTTTGCCTTTCTCGGTTACTTGGTAGAACTGCTTCCTCTCCCCTTTGAATGATTTTAGCAGATTCTGCGAGAGTAGGTAACTTAGGTATTTCTGGAGCTGATTATAGCTGAGGTTGCATTTATAGAGTATACTTGTCTTATTCGTGGGTTTTCGACAGATCGAAAGGATCTCATAGATTATTTCAAGCCTTCCCCTCTTGACAAAGGCTTCAATCATATCCAGCACAAACCTATTCAGATAGTCTTCTTCTCTGTGCGATTATACTAGAGAATCCTTCCATGAGTTTATAAGGCGTGTTAATGAAAGATTAATAGGAAAGTTTTCGACTTCACATAAATAGGATAGTTCTGAATCAACTAGAGGAATAAGCCTCAAAATAACTAGAAAGACAGAAATAACATAGAAACTAAGTCTTTTAGTTAAATCTAAAACACTACTGACATTTTTCTAAACAAATTTATCCTAAAAGTTATATCGCGGCAAGCATCCCATATCATCGTGGCGGGTGAGCTTCTGATAGAAGCAGTTATTAACATGCTCGAGGACGGAGATTGGCACACCTTCAAGAAGATAAAAGACGATCTGCAAATTACCGAACCAGTTTTTCAAAAGATTTTGAGGTTTCTATCAACTTTCGAGATAGCTGAGGTGGAGAAAGAAAAGTTGAGAATTAACCCTTCTTTTCTAGAACTTCCAGTCTGAACGTGTTATCATTGATCTGGCGCATAAACAAAATAGATTTGTGAACAATATTTTCAAATTGGTTTTTTACTTCTTAACTTTTTTATTAATCTGAGCTGTTACGAGTTAGACATGAGCTCTGAGGGCGGCGAATCGGAGGCAAGGCGGGTTTTAGGCTTAATAGGCGCAACGATTGCTATTGGGTTATTAGTTGCCAATACAAACCTAATCTACGGTCTACTCTCAGCCGTCGCAACAATCGGAAGTAGCGGAGTCATTGCCACCGCAGGTTTAAAAGTTTATCAGGAAGCGGCATGCCAAAACGAATTAACTTCAATCGATTGGGAAACACTTACCCCGGGACAAACTTATTACCGCACAGTATACTTGAAAAACACGGGCACCGTCCCCTTAACCTTATCCATGAACACAAGCGACTGGACACCTTCAAATGCACAACAATACATTATGCTTTCATGGAACCGTGAAGGCACCCAAATAAACCCAGGCGCCGTCTTAACGGTAACATTCACATTAACCGTTAACTCAAACATACAAGGAGTAACCAGCTTCAGCTTCAACATAAACATCAATGGGCAGCAGGCATAGTTCATAGAACAGAAATTACAACAATCTACCTTTTTTGCGCGGTGTGCACGCGGCTACGCTGGAAAATGGGTCGGCGGCAAGGGTTTCTTCTCCAGCAGAGTTTAAGATGAACTCCTTTATTTTTGGGTCTATTCTCATCTTTGAACCGTTAAACTCTATGAAGCCATATTTCCCTAGGAAAATAGCCACTCTTCGGCATACACTTAACGGGATGCCGAGAGATGCTGAGACCTCTTCGAGTGTATGCTCATTTTCATTTGTCGCTAGGAAGTTAAGAATCTGGTCTATCCTAGCCGTCAATCTTGGCAGTGCCCCATAATGAGAGCGAAGGAAACTTGTATAAAAGATGTTCTAACACGCTTAACTATTCCAGATTATTAAAGATGCCATAAGGAAGAAATTGAGCCTTCTTGATCTATGCCTTAAAAGGGCACGGATTCTTATACTTTCGCTTGATGAAGATAGAAAACAAAGTTTAAAAATCTATAAAGTTTTTTCTCAAACCATTTTATAAAGGTTGAAGAATTTTTGAACAGATCCAAATTGATTGATGATATCTGCCGCCAACTGTCTGTGGACACATCTAGGGGAGAATGGATAAGCCTAGAAGAGCTGGAAGAAATGCTCATAGACAAGAATATGTCCGATATGTCAGTGGAAGATGCAAGGGATGTCATGAACTTCATGGTGAAGCATTTTCTCGAGACCGATTACACTGGGAGAAAAGTGCGGCTCAAGCAATGTTTTTATAAGATTTTCGGATCGTGAAAATTTTGATTTCTTGTCAGATCCGCATCTTCTCCAAGATCTTACTGATCTTCCCATAGTCCCTCAGAAACTTTTTCCCATCTTCCGTGGTTTCGTAGATCTCAGCCCCTTTCTCGTCGAGGTATTTCTTCAGAAGCCCTGCCTCAATTAGACATGCTTCGTAAATGTTGAATTGTGAGAGGCTTAGGTTACATTTGTATATGAGCCTGGTCTTCCTTGACGTAGAATTCGAATTCTTTAATATACATGCTATTATGTCAACTCTATTACGTTGAAGGAATCTTCTCCCAACCTTCGGTTTCAAAAAACATACCAGCTTGCCGACGGAGGTAAACTAAAGTTATTTTAGAACCCATATAAATCTTTTCTTAAAAAGTCTTCTAGAAACAAGTTCTAGCAATCCTTACCCAAATTATGTATTGCCGAGGCGCCATTAGAGCTTGAAAGATTACGCATGCGAACCTTTGAAATTTCTAAAATCTCTATTCTTTGCTTTTCTCCGTTTCTACTGATGCCGATTCTTCACTTGTCTCTGTTTCTTCAAGCGGTTTTGGCGGGGGAGTCGTAGCCATCGTCCAACCAATCCAAGCGCCTATGAACATAACCGCCAAGAAAGCTAATAAGACAACTGTTGCTACTGCGCCGAACTGGATCTGTGAAGCCGTACCAGGCAGCCAAGGTATGAGTCCCTTCATCATCTCTGGCGCAATGACGAGTCCAGTGAATCCTAGAGCCGCAACTATACATGCGACGAGTATTATTGAACCTAATACCTGATCTTTACTCAAATCCGGTTCACCGCGTGTGGAGTCTTGGGCATGTTTAATAATAAAGATTGTGAAAAACTCTTCTATAGATCGTTTCTGTTGTTCTCTTTCATAAGCGTATTACCTTTCTATAGAAGATTTCTAAGTAATTTCAGTAAAGTCTTTCCAGAACATTTCTCTGGAAATTCCTTTCACAACATATAATATATCTTTCTAGAAACTATTAGGTCGGACTGGTTTGAGGTTAACTTCGATTAACCTTGCCTATATGCCTGTCCGCTTCCGTCAGGAAGGGACTTTCAAGTGGAGACAATCAATAGTAACATAAAGGAACTGATTGAAGACCTCCGCAGAGAATGGAAGATCATGTGGAGATCGAGGATAGAAGACGAGATTAGAGCGGAGGGCATAGCGGACAAATCTTATAAGCGACTCTTCATTGACCGCGGGCTCATACTTTACGCTACAAGAAAGTTCAGGCCGCCGGACTTTCATGAGATTCTTGAAATGCATCTGACGCCGGAGGAGATGGAGCGGTTTAACCCTAACCCTGTGAGAGGTGGGGTCAAGAAGTTCATTCGCGAATACATAACAAGCAAATCTAAAGTGGGGACTAATCGAAAGGATGAGGTGCGGACTGAACTTGAGAATATGAAAAAGTCTCAACAGCAAAAGCACGGCGGTAGAGGTTGGCTCCACCTTCGTATGGCAGGATTTTAATTAGCACTAAACATTTTCTGGCGGAGGGTTGAGATTATTTTATTGACGTTTCTCTCCGATCCATCTAAGCGACCAGCCGATAAACCAGAGGAGAAGGATCGTGGGGAGGAAGAGCATAATAATAATTTTGCTCATCTTTTGCTTCTAGATAATGTGTTATAGAAGTTCTTTATAGAACTTTCTGTTTAAAGTTACATTTCTGCCGTTTTTGGTTTTCCATTGAAAGTTATTGTGCTCTTAGAGAGGCGAAGAGTTTTGGTCTTGGAGAAAGGAGACGATTCAAGCAAGGGCTACCGTACGAAACTCGGGATCATTAGGGATATACTCTTAGTAGCCGAGAAAGCTGGTAGCTACGGGTCTAGAAAGACCCATCTAATGTACGGCGCCAACCTGAGCTATAAACTTCTGAAAAGGTATTTGAAGGAGAGTCTTGATGCTGGGCTCCTCTGCGAAGGTAGCTCGGTCTACTTCATAACGGATAAGGGGAGAGAGTTTATCCGACTCTATGAAGACTGCGAGAAAGAGTCCAGAGAGATCGTGAAGCATAAAACCAGGCTGAAGAATGGGAAGGCTGAGTTGAGCAGGATGCTTTCTTTGGTGGGTAGGGAGGGGTGACGTAATGTTCAAGACAACTTTTTTGGAGGCAACCTTCAGCGGAGTCTTTAACTGCTGGGAGATAGTTACGGACCGTTTCAGAATTGCTGTTAAAAACCTTCGCATCCTGAGGGTTGATGGGCTCAAGACTAAGTATCAGAAGGTTAAGTGTAGAAATTGCCGTTTCGACCTTAAAGGCGACACGCTTATAGTTGAATCATACGAAAAGATTGAGGCATTTAATCTTTGGTAATGAAGGCTCAAATTGCTTCTCGACGTGGCTTCATAGAACCCAGCATGAAAACTGCGCCTAAGAGGTTTATTCTTTATGGCTGATCCGGTCGTGTCGATTGTTATTCCGGCATTCAACGAAGAGGCTACTGTAGGTCGTGTCCTAGAAGGTGTTAAGGATGTGATGAAGGAGGTTGGGGCTCCGTACGAGGTTATTGTGGTTAATGACGGTTCAACTGACAGGACGGCTGAGATAGTGAAAGACTATAATGTCATACTTGTCCATCATGAGGTGAACCTTGGGAAGGGTGCTGCATTAAAAGACGGGTTCATGAAGAGCCGAGGCAAGATTGTGGTGACGCTGGACGCAGACGGTTCGCATAACCCTGAGGACATTTCAAAGTTGATCTTACCACTCATAAATTGCAACGATATAGATGTGACAATAGGCGCAAGGTTTATTAACAGAACGGGTAAAAGTTCAACTTCAAAACTCCATATCGTTGGGAACAAAATAATAAACGTGGTCATTTTGCTCATGACTGGCAAATATGTCTCTGATAGTCAGACGGGTTTCAGAGCGTTCCGAAGAGATGTGTTAAGAAAGATACCTTTAAATGGTTCACGATATGAGATTGAGAGTGAAATGACGGTTGGAATGCTCAAGAGAAACATGAGAATTCTCGAAGTACCAATAAACTGCGTAAAGAGAAATAAAGGTTACACGAAAATCAGCTCTTTAAAGGATGGCTTCAAAATATTGAAATCCATATTTAAGGCCGCAATTTACTGACAAGGGGTGAAATTGAAGACTTGCTCTTTCATAGCCGTTTCCTAAGCGTAGTATTTGTCTTGGCTGCAATATTCTTCCTTTCTGTTCTCACAAATTGTTCAGCAGCTGAATCTACTAAGGCGGAAGCTGAAGCAGCCGTCCAAGAAGCTGAAGCAAAAGTTATAGAATGTTATATCGCTGTTGCTGAGGCACAAAAAATAGGGGCGGATGTAACAGATTTGGTCGGCACCCTTAACGCAGCGGGAAGGATACTCTCAAAGGCTCACTTATCATACGAGGAGGGAAAATTCGATTTAGCAGTTAGTTACAGCCAAGAATGCGTAAGTATGCTTAGTGATTTTGTCTCACACGCTGACGCCTTAACAGAGGAGGCGGCACGAAAGGCAAATTTGGATTTCGCTGTGAATGTTATAGGTTCATCTTCTGGAGCGATTGCTATAGTTTTAATCAGTTTTGCTGTTTGGAAGTATTATACAAAACGTGAAGAGGTTAAGGAGGTGGCTTAATGAGGTTAAGAGAGAACGGCCTTTTATATTGGACGGTTGTAGGCACTTTGTCTATTTTGGTTGCCTCTCCATTCTTTAGCCGGCTTATTGCTTATCCGAGAACTGAATTCTTTACTGAGTTATGGATTCTGGATGACCAAAATAGAGCTGAAAACTACCCCTTCAACGTTTCATCAAATCAAAACTATAGCATTACCTTGGGAATAAAGAATCAATTAGGGTATTGCGCCTACTATTTGGTTCAAGTTAAGATTAGGAATGAGACGCAGCCTCTGCCTACAAGTTTTGGACCTATAGAAGACCGTGCTCCAGCAAATCTACCTTCACTATTTAATATCACAGCGTTTGTGGCTGATGGGCAGACATGGGAGATGCCGCTGACATTCTCCTTCGAATATTCATGGAACGAGTCGCTATCGGAAGTAAGTTTAAAAGGCTTAAAGTTGAACGACATCTGGCTCAACATAAGCG
>CAYSEL010000095.1:0-4033 GCA_964430035.1 uncultured Candidatus Bathyarchaeia archaeon | reverse complement strand
GATTTCACCTCTGAATATAGTTTCCAGTATTCTTTCTGGATTGATAGAGAAAATATTTCGCTTCTCTAAAAGTCTAATAGTCAACTGGTATGGCTCCAATTTTTTCCACTTTACCCTTACATCGTGCATCTATGCAGGCTTTGATGAATCCCTTGAAAAGCGGGTTCGGTCTCAAAGGTCTAGATGTGAATTCTGGGTGGAATTGGCTTCCGATGAAGAATGGATGATTAGGCAATTCGCCTATCTGCATTATTCTATCGTCTGGTGTTGTTCCAGAAAAGATAAATCCATGCCTCTCAAGAATTGGCACATATTCTGGGTTTATTTCGTACCTATGCCTAAACCTTTCAGTCACTTCTCTTTTACCATACAACTCATAAGCCAAGGTGCGCGGTTTTATCTTTACAATTTGCGCTCCTAACCGCATGGTTGCACCATACTTTGACTTCTTCAAAATCTCTTTCTGCTCTGGCAGAAGATCTATGACTGGGTGAGGTGTATCTGGGTCTATCTCTGAGCTATTTGCCCTTTCAAGGCTGCATACATTCCTAGCAAACTCAACCACTGCAAGTTGAAGGCCTAGGCATAGGCCGAGGAACGGTATATTGTTTTCCCTAGCATATTTTATCGCTTTTATCTTCCCTTCAATGCCTGTTGTGCCGAAGCCCCCGGGCACAATTATGCCGTCGACCAGTCTCAAGTTAGATAGGTTCTCATCCCCTTCCTCAAAGAGTTTCGAGTCTATCCATCTTAGACGAGGCTTTCTATCATTAAACCATGCGGCATGCTTTATCGCCTCTATAACTGAGATGTAGGAGTCGGGTAGCTGGAACCTACCTATGTCGAAGTATTTTCCAACTATGCCGATCCTCACCTCTTCTTTAAGATTCTCAACCTTATTAACGAATTCTCTCCATTCCCTGTCATTCGGCTTTACGTTCTCAATCCCAAGTTTTGATAGGATTTTTTCGCCGAAATGTTCCTCCTCGAAGATTAGGGGCAACTTGTATATGTTCTCTATGTCAGGGTCTGATATGACATCTTCCTCGTTGACATTGCAGAAGAGTGCTATCTTCTTCTTCCTTGCGTCATCTAGGTAAGTTTCAGACCTACCGATTATGAAATCTGGCTGTATCCCTATGTTTCTGAGTTCACGGACCGAGTGCTGGACGGCTTTTGTCTTCATCTCTCCGAGGCTTCTGGGTATCGGCAGATAGGCGACATGGATATAGAGAACTGTTTCTTTTTCAAGTTTCATCTGCCTTGCAGCTTCCAGAAAAAGTATGTTCTCATAGTCGCCTACGGTGCCGCCAACCTCAACCAGCAGAAAATCCGTTCCAGAATCCTTCGCAACTTGCCTTATCCTCCTCTTTATCTCGTCCGTCACGTGGGGTATCGGCTGAACAGTTTGACCTAAATATTTTCCTTCCCTCTCCCTCTTTATGACTTCGTAATAGACCTGTCCTGTCGTGATGTTGTGGCTTCTCGATACCTCTATATCTAAAAACCTCTCATAGTGGCCTAAATCTTGGTCTATTTCTCCCCCGTCCTCTGTGACCCAAACCTCACCGTGCTCGGTAGGTCTGAGAGTTCCCGCGTCAAAATTGATGTAAGGATCAATCTTACAGGCAGTTACTTTGAAGCCCCGAAACTGAAGCATCTTCCCAATGGATGAGGTGACGATGCCTTTTCCTAAGCCGGAGATAACCCCGCCAGTAATGAAAATGTACTTTGTTTTTGTCTGTCTCTGCATAAGATACATTTATTGATCGGATAATAAAAACTTTCGATTCTCCGCATCACCGTTTTATCCCTTAGAAAGCATAAACTTAATTAGCAGTAAAATACGCATTTTCAAAAGATAGGGTATATGGTGGGTGCCGATGAGCAAGAAAAGAGAAAGAAGAAGGCAGCAGATTGCTCCTGTACCAGCTGCGGGTGCTGGGCTCTTAAGGTTCTTTGAGGATGAATCGCCTGGAATAAAGGTTAAGCCCGGATTCGTGGTTATCTCGGCCGTGGCGCTGATCGTAGTCTGCATTCTTCTACAGTTCACTGCCTAAGGAAGCCTCCTCAGCTTCTGATAACCCGAGTAAAAGATTGGAGAAGCGGTTTTTCTGCACTTTCACTCTTCACAGTTGACCTATGATTGACTTATACCTTCAACTCTCTCAAGGTTTGTGTAGATGTTTAATCTGCTTCCTCTGACAAAACCTATGAGTGTTAGACCCTTTTCCTCCGCAATTTTCACTCCCTTATCTGTCGGCGCTGAGACTGAGACGATCACTTGAACCCCTACCTGTGCTGCTTTAGAGACGATCTCCGATGTGAGTCTTCCAGTTGAGGCAAGCAACACATTTGCATACTGGATGCCTATCAAAGATGCCTCACCCAAAACCTTGTCAACAGCATTGTGTCTGCCGATGTCCTCTGAGAATACTAGCATCTTTCCCTTCTCGTCGAAGAGGGCCGCTGCATGGGTTCCACCAGTCCTTTTGTAGATGAGAGCTTTATGGTTTAAGGCTTCAATAGATCTGAGAATTATTTTCGGGTTCAACCTAAAGGCGGACCGCTTTGCTTTCAACATTTCATCCTTTCGGCTCACCGAGGCATCTGGAGGTCTAGGCATCTTCTCCTTAACTATTTTGACATAAGCTTTTCCACTGGAAGTTTTGAGTTCTGCAATTTCATCCGGTCCTCTAATCTTTCCATCCGTGAGAAGGCGGCCTACGATTAGCTCCTTAACCTTTTTTGGGGAGCATGAAAAGACTGTGTAGAGCCTACCATTTACGTAAAGCTTTATCCTTTCTTCCACGGCAATTTCGTCGTCAACCTGCTCGGTTAAGTTCTTTTTTAAGTCAACTTTTATTATCCTACTTTTTTTCGTCAAATATTCTTCAAACATTATCATCTATCACTCCTGAGTGGAGTGGAATTCTATTCTCCTTTTCAATGTGCCTCGAAAACTTTAACTTGCGTAAGTATTCCTTCAGTATATGCCTTCCTCTTCAGCTGTCTTTATTATTGCCTCTTCACGTGTTAAGCCTTGCTTCATGTACTCAGCGACCTTATACTCGAGAACCCTTATGTTTCCCCATGTCTTGACATGCTTTTCACATAGCCTTCGATACAATGCGTCAACGTCTTTCTTTTCAAGTTGCCACCGCTTCCGCTCCTCTATCAAGACCATGCGGGCATATTCACGTTCTACATGCGGAAGGGTTTCATTAAGTATGTTTAGGAATTTCAAGGCTGATGAATTTGCCTTATAGGCAGATAGGAAGATGATCGCAAAGGCAAATGTAGTTAATAGAGTCGTGGCAAAATCGGGAATTACTGTGCCTAAGGCTATTTCTATGCCTAGGACCGCTGCGAATATTAGGAGTGAAGATAATATGGTCGATCTGTATAGGAAGGTTATGTCTAAATCTGTTACTTCATTTTCCCCGATAACCTTGACCTTAACCGTAGCGCCGAATATTCTGCCAATTTTCCCCTCAACAAAAGTTTCCTCACTAAAACTGCTTAAAAGTTTTTTAGCCCGTATTTCCTCGCGCAGCAGGGATAATATGCTTTCGTAAGCTTTTGGAGCGGGTAGACGAACATACTTCCTTATTCTCACTGGAAAAAATCGGAAAGGAGGATGCGGCATTTCGCTTTCAGTAAGCATCAATTTCCACTCGTACTCAGAATAAGTTTAAATCATAATCTTTGAAAACGCGTATTTCTATTTTTAGGTTCGCCTACCAATTTAAGAGTCTTCGAATTTGACGTCTTCCTACAACACTTGAAGATGCAAGGCGAATATGTCCGCGTGTTCATCTGAATTTTTCACGGTTGCTTACTAGAAGAATCATGGAAAAACAGTGAAAAACAATGTAGAGCATAGTAGCCGAGATGAGAAGATACTCCATAAATCCAGATGTGAGCAGATTACTAAGGGCATAAGCGGTCACAC
The DNA here is from genome assembly GCA_964430035.1 of uncultured Candidatus Bathyarchaeia archaeon. GTDB lineage: Archaea > Thermoproteota > Bathyarchaeia > Bathyarchaeales > DTEX01 > JANXEA01. The sequence goes on along the minus strand of CAYSEL010000095.1, from coordinate 78 downwards.
ATCCAAAGGCTATGCTTGGCAGGGAGGCAAATGAAGCTAAATAGAGAGCCCATCTTTTTCTTTTGCTCAGTCCATAAT
>CAYSEL010000094.1:0-3897 GCA_964430035.1 uncultured Candidatus Bathyarchaeia archaeon | reverse complement strand
GTATTGAACTTTGTGAAGAAAGACGCTAAAGAATAAGAGGTTTTAATCTCGTATGGCTTACGCGTAGACTTCTAACTCTTTTAGCACTGTTTTAATTGCCTCTTTTACGGGGATGTCTGCCTTAACCTTGCACTTCTTTATGTTGTTTTGGTCTAGTAGCGTCGATGCGCCTAAACCGAATTCTCTAGCTGTAACGGCGGTTACTTCCATATCCGCAAGCATCTTGACGACGATGGGCCCTGCGCCATGTTTGTATGATGCAGCTGGGTTCTTCACGACTTCCACACTGTGAATTGATCCATCGATTATGTCGATTATCGTGAAGGATTCAGATCTTCCGAATACATCGGATACAACGTCTTCTATGCCCTTATCTCCCTTCGTCGGAATAGCAATCCTCATCTTACTCAGTCTAATCTTCCCTCCTCTCATTTCTCCCCCAGCTCTTTCAGTCTGTTTTTAATCTGCTCCAACTGCTGCTGTAACATTTCCATTTGATCTTTCAACATCTGAATCTCTTGTTCTCTCGACACTTGTGTAGTCGGCATAGCTGGAGCCACAGGAGCGCTCAGAGCGAATGCTCCTGTCCCCATTCCTCGCCCGCCTCCACGCCCCATGCCCATGCCCATGCCCAACCCTCCCATCCAGAGGCCCATTGGGGCAGTAGGAGCCGCGGTTTGTCGGAATTGGCCGCTCTTATACCTCTCAACCGCCTCCTTGACTGTGCCGAAGACTCCAGTTATCATCTGGATTCCGGCAGCTGAAAGTGCTTGGTAGGCGTTCGGACCGACGCTTCCTGTCAAGACGACCTTTGCTCCTTTACTGGCTATGGTTTGAGCAGCTTGTATGCCTGCTCCGCTAGGCGCGTACTGGCTCGTGTTCGGTACTGCCTCATACAGCATGGTCTCCGTGTCGACGATGACGAAGTAGGGGCACCGGCCGAATCGGGGATCAACGGTAGCGTCTAAGTCACTGCCAGTAGCAGAAACAGCAACCCTCAACTCAACTTGTCCCCTCTTTTTTAAGTTCTTCTATCCTCTTATTGATTTGGCTGAGTTCTTCTTCGATGAGTTTCTTTTGGTCCTCTAAGAAGGCTATCTCTTGCTCTTTAGGTAGTGTCAGTTGCCACGTGAAGGGCGTTAATGGTCCGTAGATTCCTGTCCACCACCATCTTGGAAGCCAAGGAAACCATCGGCAACGCCACCAGAACCATTGCGAATAGGAACTCAGATATGGTGCAGTTAACCACCACAACCAGAAACCAAATCCTCGAGGCAACTATAACACCTCTTTTACCTTTTCAGATAAAATGCAGTTCAGTAATACGGCATGTAGGGCCAAGCGTATAGTCCTCGCCAGTAACCTGGGTACGGCATACTCCAAGAAACACTGCAGTACGGTAGGCTGTAAGCTGGGTAGGCCCACCATCGTCTAGGCAGCCATGGAAACCATCTGCAGAAGGGATAGGGGTTGCCGAAGCCTCTTCCCCATCCGAATGCGCCGTATCCTCTTCCGAACCATCCTCCTCTAGGCAATTTCTTCACCTTGATTACTTGCTCAGTTCTTCAAGTCTCTTTCTAATAGACTCTACCTGCGCCTCTAGGAATTCGAGCTGTTGCTCCAGCATCTGCTTCTCTTGTTCTTTGCTGTAGGTTGGTGCGAAAGGCGCTCCGAAGGGTGTTGGCGCAGGCATTGAAGGAGTTCCAGTGAGTGGAACTTGAGGTTGCGTTGCTGGAGGAGCCATTAGGGGAACTTGTGTTTGCAACCACTGCATATACTGTGGTAGAAGACCGCTTTGCAGAAGCCATTGGGCTGTAGGTGGTAAGCCAGTAGGTGATCTTCCTATCCATCCTGGTGAGAATCCAAATCTGACCCATCCTGGTAGACCTGTCATATAGTACATGTATCTGTGTCTATATCCCATTCTTCATTCACCTCTTTTTTTGCATATGCACACATTCAATTATGTGATAATGCACAAAATCTATATAAGTCTTTCGAATTATCATCTGACAAGGATAAGATTAAATGTATAGATGCAGACTGAGGCGAGGAAGAAGGGGAAGGTTACCGAAGCCGGTGAGGATAGGGGTGACTCCGCCTGTCAGGAGTTTCCAGCCTTCAGGTCTTCCGGCTAATCTTGAGCCCGTATATTTGGAATTAGCTGAATTGGAAGTGTTGAGGCTGATAGACTTAGAAGGGCTTTCCCAAGAGGAGGCTGGAGAGAGAATGGGCATATCGAGAGGGACAGTTTGGAGGCTACTTCAGGCTGCAAGAGAGAAGGTTGCTGGAGCCCTCATGGAAGGGAGATCCATAAACCTTCATAGTTGAGAATAACAAAGGAACAGGTGGTATTTGCAGGTCAAAGGCGAGACGTTAATGGATCAAAAGAAAGAGGTTGAGACCATAATCAGCCGTGTATCGAAAAGGGAAGGTGTAAGTCTCAGTAAGAGTAGGACTATGGTTCACAAGTACGTTTGCGGCGGAGGATGCGGTTGGTATCAAACCAGAAGTAAGGAAGCAGGATTCAACAGGTCAGATTTAACAGCGGAACAGAAGACGATAATTGAAGAGGTCGTTAGGGAAGTCATGAAGGACCTGTCAGCTGAAGAAGCGAACTGGCGGATTCACGACGTTCTCTGTCCAGGGCATCCTCGCCCGAGACCGAAATGAGTGAGTAGTGAACGGTTCATGATGCGTGCGTCGAAGCATCTCGGGTTTGTAAGGCATCTTGGAGATTTCCAATTCAAATGATGGTTGGATAAGAACGCTTCTGACGCTCTGGTTGAGATGGGCGTCAGGGCGGGTCAAGCTGTTTTGGATTTTGGGTGTGGTTCCGGGACGTACACTGTTCCAGCAGCAAGGTTAGTCGGCGAAGAGGGAAGGATCTACGCTCTGGATATAAGTACAGAAGCTCTGGACCGACTGGAAGAAAAGGTGAGGCGGGAAGGATTGAAAAATATAACGAGGATAGTCAACGAAGGTAGAAGAATCCCGTTGGAAGACAATTCGATCGACGTGATGTTGCTAATCGATGTTCTTCAAGAGATAGATGACAAGGACGACCTCTTTAAAGAAGCATATAGAATACTCAAGCCCAGTGGAAGGGTCTCTGTATATCCGATGCATGTATTGGCGGAGGAAGATGAGGAACTGAAAAGGATACGGGAAAAGAAACTGAGACGATTGATGAAGCAATCTATTGGAAGGGAGGATGAAGGAAATGACCAAGAACCAGTAAAGCCTTCATTAGATAAGCCCGTGGAGCTAACCGATGCTACCTTCTTAGAGACAATCGCGAATCATCCTAATGTAGTTGTTGATTTTTGGGCTCCTTGGTGCGGTCCATGTCAAATGGTTGCTCCCATCATAGAAGAGTTGGCGAGGCAGTATGTCGGAAAAGTATTGTTTGGAAAACTGAATGTTGATGAAAACCCACTTGTCGCTATGCGGTATGGGATAACGAGTATACCTACACTTCTGTTTTTCAAAAATGGTGAGCTTATAGATAGAGTAGTGGGTGCAATCCCTAAGCAGACGTTGGAACAGAAAATAAAACGTCACCTTTAAGCAATAAGGACGATTGTAAAGATAAAAATAGACTAAGATAAATGTGTTAAAAATTGCCCTGCAAATGCAATAAACCATAAACAAGAATAACAAAGGGGTTCATTGCGGAAGTAATAGTTCTAGTTATGGAGAAAAATGGCAGGGTAGCTAAGAAACTAAGTTTAAAGGGAATAAGTTTGGTGAATGATTTCGTCAACCGAAAATTTTGGCTATATTTAACAAAGCCACGTCTAAAACAATCGAATTGCAAAGAAAAATTAATCTTAAAAATAAAACAATTAGTTTTGGCGTGAATTTTTGAATCTCGCACGAAGGTGGATGCTAATG
>CAYSEL010000093.1:0-3859 GCA_964430035.1 uncultured Candidatus Bathyarchaeia archaeon | reverse complement strand
GCTTTATAGAATGACCTTAACCTATCCATGTCGGCGCATGCAAAGTTGGCTAAGACCAATCCGGATGTAGACCTAACTATTTCGTAGAGTTTGCTCACCACTTCATGTTCAGATGAAACTTCAACATTCATCATATTGGTGCTCTCAGAGATTACGACATTAGGCTCAGCCTCTGCAGATTTGTTTACAAAGTCTTCTGTAAGGTCCGATCTTGGACCGTGTTTCCTGAAGTCTCCTGTATATATAACCGTGCCCGAAGAAGAATGGATGATGAAACCGTAAGACCCTGGAACGGAATGGTCAACGTGCAGCGGTTCTATCTCTAAAGAGCCAAGTTTAATCTTGTCTCCAGTTCGAAAGGTGTGAAACTTTAAGCCTACAAGGTTAAATTCCAGACCTGAAAAGCTGACTTTGCTGTAAGCATCTAAAATTGTATAGGCGGTCTCACCGCAATAGATGGGTATACCCCTCTTTAGAAAGGAGATATAGGCGGAATGGTCCATGTGGGAGTGGGAAAGGAAGACAGCGTCAATATTAGGTTCTGAATGCTCAAATTCGTAAGCTCCCCTTATTTTTGGAAGAATCCCAAGTTCTAGGAGTTCCCGCTCATTTTTCGGCGACAGAAACGGAAAAGAATAATACTGGTTCCTAAGGGTGAAGGACATTCCGAAGTCGAGAAGAACCCTTGTTTCGCCGTCTTCCAAAAGTATTTTATTACCACCCACCTCGTTCACTCCACCATAGAAAGTAAGGGTTGTAGTTCCCAACAGCGCGTCCCCCAAAAAGCACCTGCCAAATACCACTAATAATTGTGTTTTTCAGTTACATTAACCTTTTTTCAATTTTGACATCTCTCTGCAGATTTTTGAGATTGCAAAGATGATATGAGGTGAGGTAAAGAAGCTAAATACTTTGATATATCGAGGCGATACTGCCCTTGAAATATTTTCAGCCTTACCTCCTCCCCTTAAGTATCCCTCGATAAACTCTCTTGTTATTCTCTGTATGAAATTGATTGGTGAAAGGGGTAGGTAATGTCCCGTATAGAAAAGCAGTTCCGCAATGTCCCAAGCTTGATTTCCGTCTCTCTCAGCTTGTTCAAGGTCAACGAAGAAAGTTTTTCCCTCAGGCGATATTATGATGTTCTCCGGTTTGCAATCTCCAAGTGCGACCCCTAACCCGTGAACCTTAGCGATCTCTCCACCGACTTTCCTCATGATCTCTCCTAGGGTTTGCTTCTCTTCTTTAATCATCTTAGCCAAAGGTTCTCCTTCTATATGCTCTTGGAAGATCAACCGTTCTTTTGTGCTCACATAAACGATTCGTGGAACGTTAACGCTATGACTTGCTAAAAACCTGTTTATGGAATACTCTTTCTCAAGCCTCCTCTTCCCAAGAACAGCGAAGCCTCGTGTGCCGAAAGCCCAAAGAGCTAATGGAAACCATTTCCATCCATACCAGTCCTTAAAGATTTTTACAGCGAGTTTCTTTTCTTCATCGCCTCTTCTAAGCCTTAGCAGATACACAGTGTTTAATGCACCGCCAAGTTTTTCAATGCTGAATTTGAAATCCGACCCTTGAGGAATGTTTCTCCTCGCAAATTCTTCAATTGTAACCTTCTCTGAAAGTGAAGCAAGCCCTGAAGAGGTAGGTATGAAAAGGAACCTTTTTGTATCTTGAAGCTCCGGAATCTCTATCTCTCCAAAACGGTCCAACCGAACAATGTGCTTGGCAATGAGTGTGTAATCTTCAATTAAAGACCGCATCATCTTAGGAAAGACTTCTAGGCTGTGGCGGAGAAGAATGTTCCGAACCATTTTGAAAAAGTTTAGTACATTAAGCCTCCTTCTCTGAATTGTATCTATGAATTTCCTTGTGATCCTTACATATCCATCTGAAAACTCTACCAACCCATCCATTGCAACTTCATCCAGTGCGGCTCTAAACCCCTGCATCATTGACTCTTGAACATTCTCCGCAATTCCTTCTCTGAAAATGTTCAAGAACCTGTAAGCAATAGGTGGGTGGAGTGAAGCCTTTCTAGCCATCGCCTCAAACATGAAATATTCAGGTTTAATCAGCATCTCATTGGACATTTCAGGATATTCCGTCACGATGTTGTTTAGGATCTCAACTATTATCCTCTTCTTAGCTTTGACTTCATAATTCCAAAGATACTCTCGATTGATTAGTGGCTCATAGGGGACAAGCATGTTCTCTACTATGAGCCCTCCTAACCAATCGTTCTCAACATCTCTCTCGAACGTTTTTTGATTGACGACTAGAATGGAGAGAGCTAAACCTTTTAAAGTCCTTAATCTTTTAAAACTATGCCTTAAAATAAGCTTAGGAGAGTCAAGGATTAAAAGAACGTTGAAGACTTCTTTTTCATTCCCCTCTCCACCAAGGGGTAGGCTGTGAATAGAAGCGGCAACAATATCCTTTGGGGAAGCTTCCTCTTTGCATATATTTAGAAGTTGAGCCTTAAATACGTCATCCTGGGTTAGCCTCTGCATCGCTTAGTCCCTAGCTACACTAATCTGAGTCTCGCTTATCTATTAATCGATTTTGTCAACTGACCTTTTTTAAAGATTTAAGCATAAACATCCTTCTTTTTATGTTTAGAAATGGGGCTGGGATTCGCAGTCAAGAGTATTGGGACAAAGTACTGGATGCCTGGAGACAACTACCTAGAGTTGATACTAGAGGCGGTAAGGGGGGTCGTTAAGGATGGTGACATAATTGTTATCTCGGAGAAGGCGCTTTCAATGGCAAAGGGACTGATAATAGATGAAAGAGAAGTCAAACCGGGACTTCTAGCCAAGTTTCTCGCCCGTTTCTGGATGAGAACCGTCTGGGGATACTTTCTTGGAAGGATTTGCAGGTTGAAGCCTCAGAACATTGAACGCTTGAGGAATTATCCTTTGAAAGAAGGAGCTGCTCACAAACAGGTTGCTCTTTGGCATGCTGGTCTCTTAGGTGCTTTGCTTTGGGGTTCTGAAGGCGGCATAGATGCCAGCAACCTCCCTTACTCCTATGTGAGTTTGCCGTTGGATAACCCTGCGGAGACGGCTTTGGAGATTCATCTCTTCTTGCGGAAGAGGCTTTCTAAATGGGTGACGGTGATGATTGTGGACACGGACAAGACATACTCCTTTAGGAGATTCCATTTCACCCATCGCCCTAGACCTTTAAGAGGCATCCACACATTCTTCGGCGCCTTCGCATACATTATTGGAAGATCTTTGAGATTGAAGCGGAGGTCAACACCGTTGGCTGTAGCAGGGTTACGGTTAGATGCGGAATCAGCTCTCGAACTGGCTGAGGCGGCGCATAGAGAACGGGGGTCAGGTGCGGGGTTGACGGTCTGGGACATGGCAAAATCATTCAGTGTGGAACTTACGGACGTAACTTGGAACATGCTTAAAGGTTTGAGGCATAAGCCAATCGTGGTCTTCAGCCCTATGGACCAGACTGAGAAGAATTGAAACTGTTAATACTGCCCAAGCGAACCGTCTTTTCTAGCCGCGTCGTATCCCACCTTGAAGGCATAAAACGCTATAGGTGTGGCTATGACTGTGAATATGATCAAGTTGACTATGTTATTGAGGACCGCTGGAGAAGCGAGGTCATGACCGCCTTGTAGGCAAAGTCTAAGACCATCCAAAGAATAGGTAAGAGGAAAGAGCTTCCCAACCCATTCAAGATACCATGGGAGGACCCTCAGCGGATAAAAGACCCCTGAGACAAGCTGCGTTATCCAAGAGAAAGCCCATGTCAAAGGGTTGCCCTGTTTTGTCTTCATTATGACGCCTGCGCTTAGGACGCCTATAGTCATGTGGCTGGCGATGAGTAAGGC
>CAYSEL010000092.1:0-4247 GCA_964430035.1 uncultured Candidatus Bathyarchaeia archaeon | reverse complement strand
CCTTTTGAGCTCCTCCCTCATTTTTGAGGCTAGCAACATCTCGATTAATTCTTCCTCAGAAGGCCATGTCTTAGGTATTTCTTTCGTTGAAACTACTGGTTCTTTCCATACTGGTTGAGAGGTGACACCTTCTAAAGCTTCTGTGGAAACCTTGGCTTCAGGTTTTTTGAGTTTTAGGTCTTTGTCCAAATAACCCTTCTTGATGAGGCTACCTATTATCGCCTCCACTTCAGAAGGATCCTTCGTCATCTTCAGGCATATCTCCTCCAAGGAGCGGCATATCTGGACAAGTTCCAATACCTTAGCCTCATCCGGTGATAATGCCTCTAATCCTTCCTTTTCGGATGGCTTCATAACCATAGGTGCATATGATTTTTCGGACGGTTTTTGTGGTGCCTCCTTCTTACTTGAGATAATTATATAAGTGCCAGATAGAATTCTACGGTTTACCTTTGCGCCTGGTTTAAGAATAACGGAATTATCCGTTGAGATGGCTCCGACTGACGCATCTTCTTCAACCATGATTTCCTGAGGTGAATCTACACATCCCTTCACTACGCTCTCACGTCCAATGCGAATCTTTCCCTCTGATAGGATGTTGCCTTCAATTATTGAGCCTTCTCCAACTTCAACATTTCCGAAGGCCTTAACTGATCCTTTCACCCTGCAACCCCTTCCTAATGTGAGGTTTCCTTGAACTACAAGGTTTTTTTCAATCACCGTTCCTTCGGGAAGACTAAAATCCCCCATAACCCTAGTTACTTCACCTTCAGCTTCCGCTGCCCCTATTTCAGGCTTCTCTTCATATAGTGTCTGTTCAGGAATTTCCCGCGGTCCTTTATCTTTCCGTCGAAAGAGCTCGATGATTGCAGGGACGAAGGGAATTAGGAGTAGGATAAACGGCAAGACCGTTAGTAGGTTCAAACGATCAACCTCCCATACTTACTTGAATTACTATTCTTGCAATTTCTCCCATTGTGACCGTTCCCATTATGAGCTGTATGGTTCCATTTATGCTCCCTATTTCTTAAGAAAAACAGATCGAGGAAGGCTTTTGTACAGCAAAATGACATAAGTACGAAACCTAAAATAAGCATCGGCAGGACCCACAAAAGTCTTCTTCTATTGTCTAAGTAAAGAGCTGACCCAACCTCAAAGAATGGCGCGAAATTTCCAACCGTACTGTAGGTAAAAACTGAGAGCAAATAAAAGTAGGATGAACCAATATTAATAGTGGGGAACATTGCTTCGTGGAATAAATAAGCTCCAACTCCGACAATCCAGCCTATTAGGACAAGAATCGGCGTGAAATAGACACATAACAGAAGGGTCAGCTCTGCTTTCTCATATCTAGTTAGGTGTTTGGCGGTTAAGACATTCTTTAGATGTTTCTTGGCGCATTGCATATGTCCCTTTGCCCATCTATACCTCTGGCTCCAGTAGGCTCTCCATGTGGTAACAGCTTCTTCGTACGCTTCGGCGTCGCTGACGTATCGAATCTGATATCCTGCAAGAACCAACTTTAAGGTTAAGTCTGTATCTTCAGCTAACATCCTACAGTCCCAACCTCCAACCTTCTCTAATGCGGATCTTCTGAAACCTCCTACTGTTCCGCCGTACTGTGGAACTAGAGCGAGTTTCTCTCTTGCCTGCTGATCAACCCTGTAACCGCCAATCCTTTCTAAGGTCACTATTTTAGTGACGAGTGAATCTTCTTCGTTCAGAACGGTGACTCTTCCTTGGACTGCTCCAACCTCCGGGTCCGCGAATGGAGCGACAAGTTTTTCTATAATGTCCAGCTGGGGGTAATAGTCAGCGTCAAATGTTAATATGATCTCTCCAGTAGAGAATTTTACGCCTTCGTTTAGGGCGGCAGGTTTTCCACAGCCTCCGTTTTTCCTATGAATAACCTTTATGTAACTATATTTTTCGGAATAGACGTCGGCTATCTCCCCTGTTCTGTCCGTTGAGGAATCATCTATTACTATGACCTCCAGTTTTTCTTTAGGATAGGTTAACGTAACTATCCGGTCAAGTAAGTTGCCTATTACAAGTTCTTCATTATGAGCCGGTATAAGCACAGAGACTCTCGGCGTGTAAACCCCTGCGATTCTATTAAATGATCTTACGAATCGCTTAGTTTTCCCGAAGAGGACTGAATATGTGAAGACCATATGCCTAAACATGTAGGCGATCATAACGATTGAAAGAAGCGATATGATTACGCTGAAGATCATGCTTGCTCCTCCTTTTTAAGCCACGACATGCCCAGAGCCCAAAGCGAGACAACCCAGACGAAATCTATTGTTGGCGCCAAGATATAATGCACGAAAGAGAAGGATGCGAGACCAAAGTGATAAGCTACGGCTATGACTGAGGCTAAACGGGCAAGGTTCCATATGAAACCTAGGAATATACTTAGAGCAAACCAAAAGAGCTTTATGCTTAACCTTCCCCTTAGGAGCCCTATCGTGAATGCTGAGATGAAGGTAAATATTACAATTGTTATCAGACCGGAACATTCAGTAAGAATTTGGAATCCGACGACCGTTCCATCCATCAATCTCAAATAAATTAGAAACTGCGCCTCAACGTAGGTAGTTTGAACGCCAACAATGTTAAGTATACTCATTGAGGCACGGGCTATCAGGTCCCATGCGTATGGTGAGACTAAAAAAAGAGCAAAGATAAATGAAAGGAAAGCCTGCAGTAAAGCGTGATGGAACATAGCTTTCTCCTTGGAGGGATGCGAGTTTACCATTTTTTGGCTCCAGAGGACGCGAATATAGATTACTGATCCATATTTCGGTATTGTATTTTAGATACATTGTTTATATGCCTTTTTAAAAGACCATTGTTAACTCTGCTGCTAACGTTTGTCGTACAATTGTATGCAATTGTAAACTTATATTCTCAATTTACATAAATCAGCATAAAAAATAAGTTCTTAAACCTAGCATAGCAAATTTTTATATTATTGCTTAGGGACTTTACAAAATGTCGAATATGACGATGTTACAGCGTGTTCAGACGGGAATACGCAAATTTGATAGGCTTATTGAAGGAGGCTTTCCAGCCAACAGCATGATTCTACTCGTCGGGTATCCAGGCGCTGGCAAAACAACCTTCTCAGCCCAGTTCATTTATAACGGAGCGACAAAGCATAACGCTAAAGGGGTGTATGTCTGCTTTGCGGAAACAAAAGAGACCTTCCTAAGGAATATGCTTAGTTTTGGGTGGGACTTTGAAAACTTAGAGCATGATGGAAGAGTTGCAATTTTAGATTTGTCTGTAACCCATGAAGCCGGGCTTCAAAAAAACCTTGACAGGATTATGGAGAGTATGGCTTCGCTCAATGCGAGCAGGTTGGTTATAGACTCTTTCTCAGCAATAAGTATGGGGTTGAAAGAAAGTATAGATGTGAGAGTCATGATCCATCTTCTCTACAAGTTTCTGAAGAAAGCGAGTTGTGTATCAATCCTAATATTAGACCAGCCTTGGGGCTCATCATCTATAGGTGAGGGAATCTCCGAGTTCATTGCCGACGGCATAATCCATCTAGAAACATACTTCGACCAAGACCAAATCTTTAAGAGGAGACTGAGGATACTAAAGATGAGAGGAACAAACCACACAAAACGCCCATACATGTACGAAATAACTTCAAAAGGCTTCACAATATTAGATGCGGGAAAAGAAATAACCCCGCTTTGAAACTTCTAAGATAGGAAGCTTTGCGAACTATATTCTTAGTATTAATTAAACCTATAGCATAGAAATTAAGTCTGTCAAAACCGTTCTGTAACTAAATATTCCATCTTCATAACTATTTTAATCATTGATGGCGTACCCGAAATCATGCTGGGAGTTCTATCCGAAAAACAAGGTTACCATTGCCCAAACTGCAAGAATTTCACACCGAAGAGTGAAATAGTCGTGTCGGGATACGACTCCGAACATTCATTAAGGCATATTCACTGCCCATTCTGTAGGCGGATCATTGCTTTTCCGTCGAAAAACAGAGATGCAAAGAGCATGATTGGAGGAGTCATGACAGGTCTATTTGGCGGGATAATCGCATTCTTTCTATATCCTCTCTTGAATATTTATGGCGTGCAGATAGGTCTTTTTATGTCCTTTTATGGTATTATAAAAATTCTTTTAATATGAAGGGGTCATGTCAATATCCCTTTGCCTGCTGTACTCGATTTGTAAGTGTTAAGCGTTCAGCGAGAACAGTTTAGGTC
>CAYSEL010000091.1:0-3311 GCA_964430035.1 uncultured Candidatus Bathyarchaeia archaeon | reverse complement strand
CTGTTTTTCCAAGAAGTGGCGGAGACTACATATTTAACAGTCGAATTCTTCATCCAGTTATAGGGTTTCTGACAAGCACCGGGTGGGTGGTTGCCAATTTCATATGGTGCGCGATACTCGCCGCTTACGTTGCCGATCCTGGGCTCTCTACATTGTTCGCTCTTCTCGGGAACAGCGAAGCAGCTGCTTTCATGTCGTCATCGTCAGGGCTAATACTTGTTGGAACAATAATAATCTTTTTTGAATGCGCGCTACTTATCCGAAGCTTTAAGGCCTACCTCTGGTTTCAGGTTGCCACGTTTATCGTTGCAATGTTGAGCTTAATAGCTGCAATAGCGTTGGTTGTACCAATTGGTCGTGCTGATTTTATATCCGCGTTTAACGCTTACAGTGCTCAATATGGGTCTCCAGACTATAGTAGTGTCATCAATCTCGCAAAGGCTGAAGGAATTGTAAATCCAGGTTTCAGTTGGGCCGCAACACTTGCGCTTCTTCCGGTTGCCTACTGGTCTGTGGGTTACCAGTACTTTGCCGCCTACATCGCTGGCGAGACAAAAAAGGTTAGCCGTAACATGCTGATAGGAATAGTCGGAGCTACCATCCTATGCGCACTCATTATGGCTTATGCTGGATGGCTCTTCGTCGAAAAGATGGGCTACGATTTCTTGCTCTCCATAGCAGTTGTTTGGGACTATGGCCTAGGATACAACCTTCCCGTTGGACCCTACTTCAACCTCTTTTCCGGTATGCTAACTACTAACGTTGCTATTTTGATGCTCATTGGTCTCAACTTGGCTTTATGGAATCTGGTGTATCCCGCTCTATCATTAATTGGTCAAAGTAGAATCACACTCGCATGGTCATTCGATCGCCTTGTGCCCTCTTGGTTTGGAGACGTCAGCGATAGGTTCCACACGCCTGTCAAGAACTTGATATTTTTTGCTGTATGCGGCGAAATCATACTGATACTATTCGCGACATATCTAGGTCTTCTTGGAAGTTACAGTCCCGTCATAATTCAGTCTCTAACGACTTTCCTATTGACAGCCATAGCCGCTATAGTCCTTCCATTTAGAAAGAAGGTGAAGGACATCTACGAGGCTTCACCCGTAAGTAAGTACAAAATCGGGCCTATTCCCTTCATAAGTATCTGCGGTGTAATCTACGTCATCCTCGAGATTCTAGTAGTATACTATTTCATCACATGCCCTGGACTTGGCGCTTGGCACTTACCCTCGCTAACGATAACCGCAATAATACTGGCCGCTTCAGTTGTCTACTTCTATGCCATACGATTCTACCGCAAGAGACAAGGAATAGACATTGACCTAGCCTTTAAGGAACTGCCTCCTGAGTGAGGCACCCCTCTTTTTTAATCAGCAAACTCATGCACGTCCTTCTGGCAGCTGATACCAACATTTCTTTTTACCGATTTTTGACCGCACTTTCCAACCTGTTGACTTTGGTTGCTTTTCAATTCGGTTAAGCAACTTATTGATTCTCAATCTCAAAGTTTCCTTCTCATTGGAGACAATTTGATAGTCGTCGAGGGCTGAGAGTGTTCTCTTGAGATTTTCAGTGGTTGTCGTGTACAGACCCCAATCATGTGAGCATAGGTCAGCTATGTGCTGGATGTTTATGATCTCTCCTCCGCTAAAATCGCCTACTTCGTGATCCTTAAGAATGCAAATGACATCCCTAACATCTTTTTCATTTAGCTCTACAACTTGAAGTTTCGTCATCAACAAGTCCTCTAAAGGAATTGTGCAGTTATCGATTCCGAGGCGGTCTCTAAAATCAAGCTTATGACACATTCTGAAGATATCTAGGAAAACATCCACTCTTCTTCCATCCTTCCCGAAGAAAAGCAGCCTTTCGCCACCATGCAAGGCGTTAAATAACTCAGCCGGATCATATCCAAGATCAAAAAATAACTTTTTAATCATCTTGGACTGGTTCTTCAAACCCACAAAATCTATATCTGGATATTCTCTGGCTAGGGAGCGGTGACTGGCGCTGGGACAATGAAGCTTGATTGCTAACCCTCCAATCAGCCGGAGGACAACTTCGTTTCTCGACGCTGCTTCAAGAATTCTTTCGCATTCCTTAACGATGTCTTGAGACATCTCCATCAGCCTGACGTGAAAAGGTAGCTTTTAACTTTATCTTTATCCAAATCTATTATAACGCCTCTTAATATACCCTCCGTGTACTCGCTTCCGGGGTTGAGGCAAAGGGTTCTGCCGATCCTCTCAGCGCCTTTAGATTCATGTATATGCCCATGCAAACCTAACAAAGGTTGATGCTTCTCGATGGCGCTGCGGACAGCGACGCTGCCAACTGGAACCATCTCTATCTGGCCTCCCCTCCTAACAGGCTTAAGCGTCTCATCCAGTCTAGGTGCAAGGTCTATATGCGTATTGTGTGGCGGGCAATGGAAATTGAAGAGGCAGTTTTTAATGTCCTTAACTTGAGAAATAATCCTTTGAATTTTATCTGCAAGTTCCTCTTCGCTACACTCCCTCGGGCTGTTCCAAGGAGTAATGTTGCTGTAGCCACATGTAACCATCTCATGATCATCATCGATGTTAACAACTTTTCCATCAGGATTTGTGATATATTCGGAGTCGTTCAAAACGGAATCAACAACGAAGTGATCATCATTTCCTGGGCTTATGAAGCACCTAACACCAGTACCTTGTAAGCGTTCCTCTGCAATTTCAATCCACCTTCTGACAGACTCAACCATCACGTGTAAGAATAACTCATCTACTTTCCCCTTATCGGAACTTAATTCCTCCATTTCTTTTTCATCGGCACGATACGGATAATAGCCACTATCCCGAATCCTCTTTTCAAGCATGCTCAATTCCTCAAGGCTTTTTACCGCCTTTCTACCTAAATAATCAATCGTGAACGTGCCAGAACCCTCTTCTACAATCGGAACAATCATCTTCCCTGTTATATCACCACTCAAAATCAACACATCTGCTTTATACACCCTTCCGGCGTTAAGAAACTTCATAAAACACCTCTCTGACCCATGTATATCAGATGCGAAAAAAACCCTAACTTTGCTCATCATATATCCTCCTTAAGCTCATACTTAGTGCGATAAAGTCAAAATGAATATATAATTGTTCCTTCCCTTCGTCCCCATTAACGAAAGTTTCTCCTATACTTTCAATATTCTTTACGCACCCCACATTTTCTTAAAGGGTGTTTAATATAAACATCTTCGGATAGTCAAAGATTGATTGAATTAATAACATATTAAGTTTATTACAAAAAATTTTGGCTTCCTTAAATAG
>CAYSEL010000090.1:0-15849 GCA_964430035.1 uncultured Candidatus Bathyarchaeia archaeon | reverse complement strand
TGTTTACAGTCGAGGCGGGATTTTTGTTTTGTCTGCAGCTTTGACGAAAATAAAATCTTCCGCAAGCCGAAGTAGAGAGTTCCGGGTTCCGCTGAGTGGACCGGGGGGGATTTGAACCCCCGACCTCCCGAGTGCAAGTCGGGCGTTCATGCCAGACTGAACTACCGGCCCTCTTTCAAAATATCCGTTTGAAGCCCTAGATTTAAGTTTTGATTATCTTCTGCTCTTGAGTGGCATTGATCTATGTAAAGTCAAATATAGATCTTTCAGTTAATTAATATTCGTCTAACGATTTGTCAAGACACCAAATTAGGGTGAGTGGAAAATGGCTGAGTTTTTTATGGTTCGTGACGTTATGACTAAGTCCGTAAAGACTGTGCAAACCGGCTCAACCGTTAGAGAGGCGGTTCAAAAGATGAACAAATTTGACATTGGGTCGATCGTAGTTATGGATAATAAACGCCCAGTCGGAATAATAACCGAAAGGGACATACTGCGAAAGATAGTTGAACAAGGCATCGACCCATCCGTAGTCAAAGCCAACGACATAATGTCCTATCCGCTGATCACAGCCGAACCTGACCAAAGCATCGAGGAAGCGGCAAAACTCATGGCGAAAAAAGGAATAAAAAAGTTACCAGTAGTCGAAGATGGGAGACTAGTGGGGATCGTGACCTCTATGGACATCATGAAAGCCGCACCAAAACTCATGAACCTATTTCAGGAGATAATCCAAGCCCGAAAGACCTAACCCATTCCCATCAAAAAGGAATAACGGTAACTACTGGAAAATCCAAGATTTGGAGGCCGCCGCCGGGATTTGAACCCGGCCTCCAGGCTCCACAGGCCTGTACGCTTCCAGGCTTCGCGGCTCCTTATCTTCCTCTACGTTACGGCGGCCATCCTCTTCTTTTCTCGTTCTGTCCAATTTAAGAATTTCGAGTTTCGAAAGTTTCGTATTAAGTGCTTATTTTTGTCAAGACTATGCTTGCAGGTAAAAGGTTCTGGAAACTTAATGCGAAAAGCAAAAATATGAGGTTTGGGAGAGAATAGGATGTGTGAGGTTTAGGCATGGATAAAAAAGTTGTAACTTTTGGCGAGATTATGCTTCGTCTTTCGCCTCCAGGTTTCCAGAGGTTCATTCAGGCAAGATTCTTCGATGCAACCTATGGCGGAGGAGAAGCGAACGTGGCGATTGCCCTTGCCAACTTCAGGGTTCCCGTCGAATTTGTAACCCGCTTGCCGCCTAATGATCTGGGAGATGCATGCCTCAATTTTGTGCGTCAGTTCGGCGTAAGGGTCGACAATATTGTTCGAGGTGGTGATCGTCTTGGAATATACTTTCTAGAGACGGGTGCTGTTCAAAGGGGAAGCAAGGTAATCTATGACAGGGCGAATTCATCCTTTGCGACGATTACGCCTGGAATGATTGATTGGGAAAAGGTCTTTTCTGACGCCTGTTGGTTCCATTGGACTGGCATAACGCCCGCCATAAGCAGGGGCGCGGCTGAAGCTTGCCTTGAGGCAGTTCAAAGGGCTAAGGATATGGGGTTAACGGTTTCATCAGATCTTAATTATCGTGCCCAGCTGTGGAGGTGGGGTAGGGCGGCTAATGAAGTTATGACAGAGCTTTTGAGGTATGCTGATGTCGCGATATGCAATGAAGAGGATGCTGAGAAAGTTTTCGGAATCAAGGCGCCAGGAGTAGATGTTGTCTCCGGGAAGGTTGAAGCTGAGAAGTATCTGCCTGTGGCCCAAAGGCTCATGGAGATCTTTCCCAACCTGAAGAAGGTGGCAATCACGCTAAGGGGAAGCATCAGCGCAAGCCACAATACATGGTCAGGTATTCTCTATGATGGTGAGAAATTCTATATAGCGCCAGTATACCAGATAACCCACATCGTCGATAGGGTTGGCGGGGGAGACGCCTTCGCAGCAGGCTTAATCTACAGTCTCCTAAAGTTCGACGATGATCTCCAAAGGGTTCTGAACTTCGCAGTTGCAGCTTCATGTCTAAAGCATACCATTATTGGCGACTCAAACATGGTTACCGTTGATGAGGTTGAAAGGTTAGCGGCTGGGATAACCTCAGGAAGAATAGCAAGGTGATGGAGGCATGATGAATTGGCAAAATTTCTTAAACATGTAGTTATCGGAAAGATTCTTGAACTTGGGCTGGTTCCAGTCTTTTATGAAGGAGATCTAGAGACGGCTAAAAGGATCGTTCAAGCATGCGTTGACGGCGGGGCAAAGGTGATTGAATTCACAAATAGGGGGGACTTCGCTTACCAAGTCTTCACAGAGCTGGCGAAGTGGTGCAATAAGGAGTATGTTGACGTAATTTTAGGAGTCGGCTCCGTTATCGACCCGGAGACTGCCGCCTTATATATAAACAGTGGGGCAAATTTTGTGGTTGGCCCAATACTTAACCCTGAAATTGCAAAAGTATGCAATAGACGAAAAGTTCCATACATGCCAGGCTGTGGAAGCGCCTCGGAGATTTCTAAAGCCGAGGAGCTCGGATGCGACATAGTTAAGATTTTTCCAGGCGAAGAGGTTGGAGGGCCAAGCTTCGTAAAGAACCTCCTAGGTCCATGCCCCTGGGCTAAAGTTATGCCCACAGGGGGGGTTGACACAACCCGCGAGAGCATCTTTGAATGGATTAAAGCGGGCACTGCTGCGCTTGGCATCGGATCAAAGCTGATATCGAAGGAGCTGGTTAGTTCCGGAAGGTTTGATGAGATCACAAAGAAGGTTGAGCAGTGCCTATGGTGGATAAAGGAGGCGAGGGGAACGCCGCTCTTCCTAGGCGTGGAGCATGTTGGACTTTATCCAGAGGGGGTTGATGCAGGAGCAGTTGTAGACTGGTACGCTAAGACCTTCAGCTTCGCAAAGATAGAGGGGGCAACCTCCATATTCATTTCGGGTCAAGGGCAGGGCAAGATTGAGGTGGCGAAGACTAGGGAGCCACAGAGGTGCCACATCGCAATAAAGGTTTCAAACTTCGAGGAGGCATGCAATTACCTACAGAAAATCGGCATAGAGCTTGAGGAGCCTAAGATCAAAAAAAGCGTCAAAAGCGTCTTCCTCAAGAATCCGGATCCGATGGGAAACAGGATTCATATAATATATTCAAGCACTTAATGGTAAAGGCGGCTGGTCTTGTCCAATCCGCCTGAGAATGAATTTAGAGAAGTAGCCTTTGTCAACATTTTGAGTAGCCGTGAAATTGCATTGGTCACTGGAGCAGCAAGAGGTATAGGCGCAGCCATAGCGGTTGAGCGTGCTAAGAACGAATTCGACGTAGCTGTAAACGAACATATGTGAGCCTGAGCAGGCTTCCCATATAATCAACGACGTTAAGTCGGCTGGGGGGCAGGACAGTCTTCATAAGGGCCAACATCTCCCTCAGAGAAGACAGAGAAAGAATATCGTCAACATTGAAGAGGGAGTTTGGATGCATAGGACCTCCTAGTAAACAATGCAGTTATAGCGCCAAAGGCAATGGCTGACATATTTGAAACCTCGGAGGATATCTTCGACAGGGTCTTAGCGGTCAATCTTAAAGGTCCATACCTTCTTACCCAAATCATTGCGAGGTGGATGATCGAGCTCAAACAGCTAAGGGCAGACTTCGACCCAAAGATCATCAATATCTCCTCGATATCGGCGTACACATCCTCAACCTTGAGGGAGTGAATACCGCATCTCCAAGGCTGGGGTAAGTATGATGACGAAGCTCTACGCGGATAGGCTCGCATAATTTGGGATAAGCTTCTACGAGATAAGGCCTGGAATAATCCTTACGCCGATGACTGAACTGGTTAAAGAGAAATATGACCGCCTAATCTCAGAGGTGTCACACCTATCAAGCGATGGGGCAGACCTGAAGATGTAGCGAAGGTGGTTGTTGCTATTGTAAAGGGATGCTTTCCATTCCCAGCCGAAAACTTTTTCAACGTCGATGGAAGCTTCCGTCTCAGAAGGCTTTGAGGCGAACATGAATGGATAAGAGCACTGTTGAGGTGTCAGGGTTCAAGATACCAGTCTACTCCTTAAATACTGTTATTCTTGGAAGCGGCGTAGCGGGGCTAAACTGCGCTGATCATCTATACATGAATGGACAGAGAGATATCGCGATAGTCACAGAGAATTTATGTGGCGGAACTTCAAGAAACGCTGGATCCGACAAGCAGACATATTATCGTCTGTCACTGGTCGGCATGACAGGTGACAGCCCATATGAGATGGCGCAAGCATTGTTTTCAGGAGGGGCAATGCACGGTGACATAGCTCTAATCGAGGCAACCCTTTCTATACAAGAGTTCTATCATCTCGTCTCCATTGGTGTCCCTTTTCCACATGACGAGTTTGGCTCATACATTGGCTACAAGACAGATAATGACCCGAAGCAACGCGGCACCTCAGCTGGACCTCTCACCTCCTATTATATGCATAAGTGCCTTCTTAGAGAGGTTAGAAATAAGGGAATTCCAATCTTTGATAAGCATGAAGCAATCTCGCTTTTCAGGCATGAAGACAGGGTTGTCGGCTTACTATGCCTGAACAAAGATGAGCTTGATGCAGAAAACTTCGGCATGGTGCTATTCAACTGCACAAACCTTGTGCTCGCAACCGGCGGACCGGCCGCTCTATATAAGGCATCGGCTTATCCTGAGGCGCAGAGGGGCAGCACAGGATTAGCCTTCGAGATTGGCGCAAAAGGGAGAAATCTAACAGAATGGCAATATGGGTTAGCCTCAGTGAAGTTCAGATGGAATGTATCGGGGACGTATCAGCAGGTTATTCCGAGATACGTATCTACTGATAAGGATGGGCGTGATGAAAGGGAGTTCCTGAATGAGTTCTTCCCCTCAATTGGAAAACTTGCAACATGCATCTTCCTCAAGGGATATCAATGGCCCTTCGACGCGCGTAGAATCCTAAATTATGGCTCATCACTCATAGACCTTCTGGTCTACCGTGAAACCGTCAAACTTGGAAGAAGAGTCTTCCTCGACTTCAGAAAGAATATAACAGACTTCAGATTTGAAGACCTTGAAAGGGAAGCCTATGAGTATTTAGAGAAGTCTGACGCACTTTTCGGCACACCTATCGAAAGGCTTATGAAAATGAATCCGCCAGCTATAAAACTCTACGCGGATCACGGGATAGACCTCGCTGAGGAGCCGCTTGAGATAGCTGTCTGCGCGCAACATAATAACGGCGGACTCTCAGGAAATATATGGTGGGAATCAAACATTAGGCATCTATTCCCAATTGGTGAAGTTAACGGTACCCATGGCATCTATAGACCAGGCGGTTCAGCCCTGAACGCAGGACAGGTTGGGGGCTATCGAGCGGCGCAGTTTATTACTGCCAGATATAGAGATCCGCCGCCCAATATAAATAGGTTCATCGATATGATTAGGCAGAAGCTTGAGGAAAAGATTAGTCTTCTATGCAGGCTTGTAGAGACGTCGAAGCCAGACTCACAGTCAGTGAGAAAGATAAGAGATGAAATTCAGGAGCGCATGACGATGTATGCCGCTCATGTCAGAAGCATTGAGGGGATACAGAGAGCCCTAAGCGAAGCATATGATCTTAGAAAAAGTCTCCAAGAGCGTCTCGTTATATCTTCAAGGACGGAGATGCTTGAGGCACTTGAAGTAATGGAGCTCGTCTTGACACATATTGTCTATCTAGAAGCAATCCGTGAATATTTGGAGAAGGGTGGAGGGAGCAGAGGCTCATACATAGTGCTAGATCCGAACGGTGTCTGTCCTGTTGAAAAGCTTGGAAGCGAATGGCGATTTAAGCCCTATAACGGCTCCTTTATGGACAGAATCTGCGAGGTATGGCTTGACGAGAAAATGAATGTTAAGACTGAATGGATAAAGGTTCGTCCAATTCCAGTCGTTGAAGGATGGTTCGAAAAGATTTGGCAAGATTATAGAGAAGGCAAAATCATAAAATGAGACTTCATTTTGTGCATCAGCAAAAATTGAGATTGAGGACGGATCAACTTACTGATGGAGTCCTCTGAGAATTTAAAGTCTCTAAAGAATCGATTTGAGAAAAATCGAGTTGGAATCGAAGAGGTAATCCAAGAAGAGTTTGGAATAAACCTTTCAACATCATACGTGAATATAAAGCTAAGAAATCCTATAATACTCGCTCCAGGTTAGCTGACCCAGTATCCTGAACAGATAGAACGAGCAGCTAAGTCTGGGTTCGGAGCAATTGTATTGAAGTCCGTTGTAGGCGAGGATGGGCATGGAATAGAACTTAGCAATGTAACATGGGGAGCCATCAATGGAAACGAGATTATAGATAGGTTTATCATATATTTCTAGAGCTATAATATGTCGTTATATTTATCCAATCGGAGATCATGCTTTTGATCATCATGCGCGTTCAAGCGCAGAATACCAAGTAGTCGGGAGATTAGGCGGTCCGTAAACATTCGGTGGAATCATCTTTTCTCTTGCAAAGCAATATAGAACGTAACCACAATAGCTGGATTTGCTCTCACCTTCGTTTTCACAGTAGCGATAGAGCCTTCATCATATTCCATAAGCGAGTGTTCATTATTCTATAACAATCATACCGTGTACCTCTAGTCTGGGAACCTCTACCTCTATGTAGCTCTCTTTCTCTACATAGGTCATTTCCTTATTTTCTGGGGCAAAATATACTCGCCCGACGGATCGGTCTCTCATTTTTTTCGCCCGCACCTTAATATTGTGAATCGGAATTGTCTCTTGGGCCACTCTGCCTTTTGCCCAAGGTGCGCTGACGGAAGTGTAGTTGACTAGGTGGATGATCAATCTGTTTTCCTTAGTCTGTTTAGAAACCACTATCTCTACGGTTGCTGGAGCGTCGACTTCTACTGGTGCACGAGTGGCAGCTGCCCACCTGATGGCGTTCGCCAGAAGTCTCTTGTAGTCGGGGTGGCCATACTGAGCGTAAACAGAGTCCACTTCACCCGAAAAGTATACTACCCTTCCCTTCCCGAAACGGCTCACTAAGATAGCTGGATATCTCGTTAGTTCTAACGGAGGATTTCCCATCTGAAATCCACGATATGGATAGACAATCTTTCCAACGACCTCGACATCTCTGAAAGGCATAACCTTCAACTGTAGAGCTTTCCACATGGTCATGGGCAGCTCCATGTAAATCCCCTTCGTGACGGGATGTTCCCTTTCTATTTTGATATAGCTGTAGCGGTAGGTGAGCGGCTCAATGTAGTTAGCATGAAAAACGTCGCTCAAAGCAAAATCCTTTCTCGGACTCCCAAACAAATTGGCTAAAGATGTTCTGTATGTGGCTACCAGTCCGCCTCCTTCCTTGACGTATTTTCTGATGGCTTCAGCCTGTTCGTCTGATAGGCAGACGGCGTTAGGCATTACTAGCACTTTATAGTCGGAAAGAGATTGGGTGGTTAGCTGTCTGTCCATAACTATGTTGAAGGGTATATGTTCCTCCATCATGGAATAGTAGGCTCCATCAAAACTTGCCAAGTAGTTGAGATACTTGTCATTTCCACCATGGTAATCATTTGTGTACTTTGACCAGTACAGGGCTGCAAACTCAATTGGCTTAGCATCAACCAACCACTCTTCCCTAATCATTACTTCAGAATAAACTTTCTCAAGGAGTTCGATTACTCTGGGTTCAAGCGTCCCATCCAGGTTGATTTGATCATAGAACTGTATTATTCCTCCATGCGCCAGAACACTGAACATTTCAAGCCGGTACATATCCAATGGCTTAACTTGGTAGCCTCTTTGCACGCCGCGAGCGGATGCCATGAAGAACCTCCAAATTTCAACCTCGAAACTCTTGCCGCCGCTCATCGCCCGCTCCATTTCGCACTGTTGGCTTAAATTTCCGAAGCCCGTGAACGAATGGAACTCGCTACTCACGTAATCGTCGCAATCGCAGCATCCCTCCATATCAACACCAAAGCCGAAGCCGGCACCATTACGAGTGACTGAGACATGCGGCTTTATCGATTTTATGGCTTCAATTACCTCTCTTGTGATCTCCGTGTTCAATTTCTTCCTCCATTCGTAGTATGTGCGCCATGAAAGGCTTTTCCAATCTGGTTTTTCAGGTATCTCCAGACCAGTGTCCTCTCTGAACTTAGCCTTGCAGTATTCGCAATAGCACGGAAGTTTCAACCCTTCCCAGTTGTCCAGCCAGAATCCTTCCATGTCATAGTTCGCTGTCAGTTCCTTGAGAATGGCTATTATGTATTCGCGATGCGGCCCATTAAGGCAACAGATTGGATAATCACCTTTTGAGGGAAGAAGAGATGTAGCATCCCGCCTCAAGAAGGGTGTGCCGTCACTCAATCGGGCGCGGTGCTCCTCATATTGCCAAGAACGCCTATCACGGCTCATCTGGACATACAGGAGAGCTATAATATCGCGTTTGTGCAGCTCTTCTATGAACTCGGCGACTATGTCTCGGTCACCTATTCCCTTATGTTTATGACCAACCCCTGTGTTGTAGTAACAGTTGCCCTGATTGTCCTTAGCGTGGATGTACGTCGCCTTCACATGCGCCCTAGCCAGCTGATCGCAAATCTTCTTTACATCAAGGTTTCGCAGATTGGCAGGCTGCCCTAACACAGTCTGTTCTTCAGTCTCGGGTATCTGAAAATCCAGCAAGTAACCCCTAAACACGGTCTTGAACCAAGGCTTCTTTTCCAAGATCGTTGGCCTCCGAAATACCATAATACTCTGTTCTATTTAAGCATAATCTAATCAAAATCTAGTCACCTAGCATTTTTGCTGTTAGGAGAGTGCCTGCCTTCTTGAAGCACAACCCATGTCACTGTTATTTAGAATCTTTTTCTCCTCCTTGATTATATGCTCCAAAAATATACAATCTAGACTAGTCGGGAATTATCAGCGTTCTATTTTTCTTAGACTTTTGCTTAGACCAATCATCTCTTATACTTCAGCTCATGATGTTGGATATGTCCTTCTCCAACCTCTTAGGAATTCTTCATTTTCTCCAATCGATTGCAGAAATTGAATCATATTTGAATGCAATTCTTCCGCAACATCTTTTTCTTCATCGTACAAGTTTCTGGTTTGTTTCGGATCTGCTGACAGGTTGTAGAGTTCAGGCTCAACTCTTCCTCCGTACATATCCGTCTTAGCGCATCTTTCTTGATCGCTGTCAGAAACCATTCTCGATCGATGAAAGGCTTTATCATCTCCTCAGCTCACGGAGCCCATAGTTCCTCCATTATTCGAGGCGGTATAAGAGTCTGTGGTTGTTGCATGCATCGCTGTTTACATATATACAGAATAACTCCAGTTCAGCAAGTGCTTCGTGGAGCTTGATGGCTGCCTCGGTGTAGAAGTCGGACACATAATCAATCTTCTTATACATGCATGCTGACTTCTTGCGAAACGAGATACTCTCGTAAAAGAAGATGGGTTAAACACTTTAAGGTTGTGGCACAAGCTTCTCCGCCGCGTATTCTGGGTCTGGCAAACGAATTGGCATCTGCATCATCGACTGCCCACCTATTGAATGCATGAATCGATGTCCTCCATTGACGCCTCAACTGGAGCATCGCATCGCCATTCAAGTGAAAGAAATGGTCCGCCGCGACCGCAACCGCCATTCTGTGATCTATTAGGAACTCTTCAACGAGATCAGGAGACCATGTTTTGGCCGACTGAATCATAAGATGGCTTTGCTGGCTCGTAGCCTAGATCCCGCAAGGATAGTAGTAGATGAGTCTGAAGGGTAGGCATGCATGCGAGTGTTCTTAATCTCTTTTGGCAAGATATTTGCCTCCGATATCAATCATCACATTCGAGCCTTGCTCTTCATAGTTATGATGAAACCATTAAACGGCGCGGCGTCCCTCAGCCATTGGCGGTGTGCTTCTTAATCTTCTCAGCCTCTTAATACAACACTGAGTTTAGGAACCTACGTTACATCACCGAAACTGGAGCCTTAAGCAAGCCGCGATGCTTCTGTAGCATCAGTCTTGAGACAAATTTTTATACTACCTCTGGAATACTACGTCACGCGGAGGAACAACACCATGGTTGAAACAGATATTAACTGGCTAAGGAATGCTAGGATATTTGCGCTTGAACAATGGTGGCCTCCATTTTGGCCTCATTTAGAAGTGAATTGGGATAAAGCCCTTTCAACAATGAAACGCCTCCACCTTGACACTTTGCAGGCGAACGGGCTGACCAAATGGGCTTTTTACCCTACCAATCTGGTTAAACGCCACCCAGAGCTGGGAGACCGCGATATTTTGCAGGAAGCACAGGACTTCTGCGAAAAACACGGGTTCCGCTGGATCATTTACAGCCTATTCGGCCACCCTATGCCAATATCTACACAACTAAGCAAAAGCGTTCAAGCCATATACCGTCCAATGTTCCCAGACCGACAGATTCAATACGATCCAGGCCACCGGAATACTGTTCCTGAAGAGCTCCAAGATTATTCCACAAGATGGCACTTTGGAGATGAGCGTTATGTGTCGCATTGCCCCTTTGCTGCAGAGCCTTGGCTTTTAGATGTTGTAGGGGAGATGGCTGACCGTTATGATTATGATGCTGCTTGGCTTGACGGAAGCGTTCAAACAGGCTGGGTTAACGATAGTCTGTGGAACGTCTGCACATGCTCGGTCTGCCAAGAAGCTTACCTCGAAGAATTCGGGAGACCAATGCCCATAATTAAGGAGTTAACTGATCCAAGGCTAATCCATCTTAAACGTTGGGTAATTAAACGGCTGGATCGATTGCTGAATAAGGTAGCTGCTCGTTTCACCAAGGGATGGAAGGTGCCGCTCATTGGCAACATAGCTGAACTGGATCAAATATCTTTCTATCCTAGGATAGTTAGAAATCTTAATGGCGGTCTAATAGAGCATTCTCCAGACTATGTGAGTCTTGTGCGTAAGGTATCTGAAGCTAGACAGTTATTGGGGGTGGTCTTCCATTACCCAGATTGTTATGACCCTTGGCCACGCGTGGTGACCAGCGGATGGGAAGTCGAGAATAAAGGCCTATCCATTTTGGCATATGGTGGAACCCCGTATCTAGCTCAGCCCGGCAAGTATTACTATGACGACACAAACGATGAGCCAGCTAGAAGGATATTCGCATTCATGGAAAAAGAGAAGAATCTTCTCTCAAAACAGGAGAGATACGCCTACTGCGTCATTCCCTCTCTTACAGCATTAGCTCCACACGAGGTGCTGTCTTTTCACACCAGTTGCGTTCGCGGATGGACCAGCGCGATGCTGGACAATCATATACCATTAACGGGGCTTCCCTTCTATCTACTAGATGAAAAGGAAAAATATCAGAGATATCCGGTTCTTGTCTTAGCTGATATGGAGATGGTTAGCGACAAGGCGCTCCAAAGCATTCATGATTTTGTTCAAGACGGAGGAGGGCTCTATCTGAGCTTCGATCCAGCGCGAATGAATGAAAATCGAGAAAAGAGGGACGGGAAGCTTCTAGAAGATCTTTTTGACCTTCACGAAGAATTCCTCTCAAGAAAAGATTTGTTAAGAAGACACAAGTTCGAACGAAACAGGTATGACCAGACATACGATGTTTACCTAAAGATGGAAGAAACTTTCCAAGGTGATTTTCCAATCCCAAGCAGGAAGATTCATCCATCACATTACGGTCACACCTTACCTGGTGAATCGTGGTCCATTGTGGCGAACCTTTTACCTACGGATGAAGATACACCCTTGGCGCCGGGAATCGCCACCAAAACTCTTGGTAAAGGCAAAATCGTTTTTAGCACTGTGGCTTGGGAGAAACAGTATTATGAGCGGCGTGACCCAATTCTGGGAGAATGGATGAAAGATGTCGTTCTTTGGCTTGGAAACAATACGTTACCGGTCCGCGTAAAAGGCTCACGCCTGGTTCATCTGGGCACCATGCAGGTAGACGATGGTTGGCTTCTATACTTAGTGAACAACAGCAACGACATACAAGGAACGCGGATTCAGTGGCACGAGATGATGAAAGTAGCGGAACGCCCATTGCCTACTGGACCCATAAACATCACAGTGAAAGGCGCCAGGAAAGTCGAGGCTATCTACGGGCCTGAACCTGACAAATCTTTCGTGAAAGACGAAAAGCTGCAGATCAGATATGTTGACTTTAAGGACCATGCAGTTCTTCACGCATATTGATACACGTTCAAGGTGATCAAATTGACCAAGATATCATGTAGTAACCATGGTTGTAGACAGTGGAAACTGGCAGATGTTATCCCGAGCATAGCCAAGTTAGGGTATGGGACCTATGCAACGAACCACAAGTCTGGGATGTGAAACATAACATCCAGCGGGAAGAATCTAAGTGGCTGAAGCGATCAGCGGAACAGGTTCGAGCCCTTGGAGTGACGCAGCCTATCACAGTGGGCACGATGAGAGGACTAAATGTTAAGATTTTTGAGCCATTTTGTAATGTGATATGTTTTCATTCGTGCCATGGATGGTGGGACGTCGGGTTTGAGAAAAATCGTGATTAGACTGAATTTTGCTCGCGAAAAGGCAAAACCTTTCATCGCAAATGAAACTTGACAGGAGACCTTGAGCGATGAGACAACGGTCGAGATAATCAAGGGGCTCGTCCTCTAAAAGCTCGTAGTATCGGTGATATGTTTGGACACTTAACGGAAGTCGCATGATCACGGGTAACCGTAGCGTCACAGACAACAACTGTCGTCCCGGTGTCAGATCCTAATGGTGTCTGTAGAATCCAACGGCTCGTTACGTTCTGGACATGGTGTCTACAACGATTTTCAGAGCAAATAAATCGATGAGTGATGCATCCATGACGCTATGGATGCCTCGCCACTTGCTTAAAGATACAGTCGCGAAGACTGGACATGGTTTCCAAGATGTAGCATTCCAGGAAGATGGCTGAGCAGAGCATAGTTCTAGGGGTTCATTGTATCATGTAAGCTTGCTTCTCTTAAAGCAACTTCGTTGTATTTCTTCAAGGCTTCCGGGTCTAATTCTATCCCTAGACCTGGCTTTTCAGGTACTTCAACGTAGCCATTTTCACATTTTATCTGGTCCTTTGCTAGGCTGTCTCTTAGGGGATTGTAAGTCCTGTCGAGCTCGAGGATGAAGCAATTTTGGGTTGAGGCTATGAGATGCAGAGCTGCGGCTAAACCGACAACGCTACCCCATACATGCGGGGCGCAACCTATATGCCACGCTTCAGCCATGTCGGCTATCTTCTTGCATTCTGTTAAGCCGCCTGCAATTGTTATGTCAGGCTGTATTATGTCGACGGCCTTTCGGATTATCATATCCCTGAAGCCGAACCGTGTATACTCGTACTCTCCAGCTGCTATTGGTATGTCAACTTTAGAGGAGATTTCAGCCAATGATTCGATGTCACGTGAAGGCACGGGCTCTTCAAGCCAACTTATTTCGTACCTACAAAGTTTTCCAGCCAATTTCATCGCGGTTTTAGTGTCGTAGGCTTCCGTAGCGTCGACCATCAATCCCAAGCCGAATCCGACAGCCTTCCTCACCGCCTTCACAATTTCTAAATCTCTATCAATGCCGAAGCCTATTTTAATCTTGACCGCTTCGAAGCCCTGCTCCGCGTATCTCGAAACCTCTTCAACAATTTCATTAATGGGCTTGAAGTATCCTCCTGTGGCATAAGCCTTCACATTCCTGCGGCAGACACCCCCCAATAACCTGTTGATTGATACTCCTGCCTCCTTTCCAGCAATGTCCCACAGAGCTATATCTATGCCGCTTATGGCTGATACAATCATGTCGGCGAATTGGCCTGAGCGCTTGCCCCACATTTTCCTCCAGAGCGCCTCTATGTTTAATGGGTTTTCATTGATGATGCGTTTTTTTAGTATTTCTACAATAGCGTTGACGACTCTAGGGGGGCCTGCGGCTTCTCCAATTCCAGTGATGCCAGAGTCAGTCATAACTTGAACTATCGTAGTGTTCCGTTCATAAGTGGTTCCGGTAGCCCAGACAAGAGGTTTCTCGAGGAGAATGGCAATCGGAACCGCTTTGACATCCACAACCTTCATCCCTAAATCACCCGGGAATGTATCTTAGCTTGTTCGATATTTTAACCTTTGCATAGATTAATCTGGGGGAGAATCTTCCGATTTAGCCATTCTCAGCGGTGGATCCAGCTGCTTCTCTCTTTAGTAGATTAAGATGCTACGAAGATCTGCAACTAGCCAGTTAAAACATTTCGATAAATGTTGCAGTAAAGAGTAAACGAATAACACATAGAGATATAGAAAGTAAACTAAGTCGGTCTTAATAATAGAATGATTGCAAATTGTGAAGATCATGGCTCAGAATTATGAAGCAAGTCAAGTTAAGCAATTTCAAAGTCAGATTTTAAATGGCAACAATATTTAGAATAAACTTGGCTGGACGATAGTGAGAAGAGTTTAGTTTTAAACTTGCTTATTTCGACGCCCAGCCTATACCCAATTCCTCAAGTTTCGCTTGTGTTGGTTCTCCAGTCCTCGGATTCCATCCCATCATTTGGTAGTAGAGCGAAAGTGCCTTCTTGAACTCCTTTTTTGGAATGTATGTGCCTTTCAATGCCCCAGACTCTATGGGTTTAAAGAGTCTTTCAGGTAATCGATCATCATTTGTCGTTAGTCCCTCCCTTATGTTGAAGATTCTGAGCATATTGATGCCTCTTTCGCCAGCTTTCATAAGCTCCCATACGCTTGTCTCCCATCCTGTGACAGCTTTAACAATCTCGGGTAGATTAGATATTGTAAATAGTCCCGGAAATTCTGGAAAGCCGACGAATATGCACAAGTCAAGGACGTTGTAGAGGCTCCATAATTGTTGAAGATGAACCCATAGTCTCACCTTACTTGCTCCGAGGCTTTGACTTTCAACAGGTTCAAATAATCCTAAAGGTGCCAAGTGATCAACGTAACTCCCTTGGAAGGCAAAGCAGACATCATGCGCCGCTTGTAGGTGATCAGCTCCTGTTGGAGAGACCGCGTATCCCAATCCAACCCCCCATTTCCCCCTTGGCTCATGCATCGGAAGTTCCTGACCCTTCACATGCATAGCCAAACTTTTAGCTTTAGAACCAAAATTTTCAGCAGCCCTCATTGAACCCTCAGCAAGGATGTCGCCTAAACCTCTGCGCAAACCGATGTCCTCCACGAGTTTGACCATGGATGCTGCGTTGCCGAATTTCAAGTCTATTCCGCCTGTGTCCTCCCTTGTAAGTATGCCGTTCTCATAGCATTCCATGGCGAAAGCGATAGTGCCGCCAGTAGATATAGTGTCTAACCCATACATGTTGCAAAGCTCGTTTGCCTTAGCTATCGCTTTCAGGTCTGAAACTAAACAATTTGATCCGAAGGCGGCTATCGTTTCATATTCGGGTCCCCCGTACCGAGGATCAACAGTGTAGGGTTCGTCTACTTTAACAACCCTTTTGCATGCAACGCTGCAACCGTAACATGCTTCTCTTCTAATGAGGATTGTCTCCTTCATCTTCTCTCCGCTAATCTCCTCAGCCCACTCAAAGTATCCATCATGGAAGTTTCTTGTAGGCAAGAGTCCCATCTCATTAAGGGGGAGAACGTTCTTCGCCGTCCCAAGATCGTGAAGAATGTACGCTAAGGGGTGAACTTTAAATCTTTCATAGAACTCTCTTGAAAGATTATGGATCTTCTCCGGCTCTTTAACTTCGATCTTCCCTGATCCGCGCACGGCAATGGCCTTCAAGTTTTTGGAGCCCATCACGGCGCCCAAACCTGTACGACCGGCTGCATGCCTCCCGTCACTGATTATAC
>CAYSEL010000089.1:0-15007 GCA_964430035.1 uncultured Candidatus Bathyarchaeia archaeon | reverse complement strand
TTTTTGAATTCCATATGTAGTGTACCGGCAAAAAACTTCTCTTTAGGAGGTAATACATTTTTCATCATTATCATTGAGAACTTTAAGTTGTTATGACGCAAAAATTGATCAAACAGGCCGAATTTTAGCCTAAAAAGTATAGGTTAATCTCTTAATGCTAATCAACGGTTCAAATGTGAACTCAGTTATTCATTTTATATTTGAGAATCGCTGCTAAGCCTCTGAAGGACCTCAAAAGCATCTGCCCCTCTTCAGTCTCTGTGGATATGACCTCAACATCTGCGCCTGCCCGCTCAGCTATCTCAGCGAGCTCTTCTATCACATCTTTCTGCTCAGCAATTTGAAGTGCCGGAGCATCGCATTTTGGGCATGGTTTATCGGTTAGGGAGCCTTCAAACTTGAGAATCTGATTAGCCTCCATGGTCTGAGTGTATGAGTAACCGCATGAGGTGCATTTGACTGTTACAGTCTTTGTCTCTAGGGCTTCTGAGATGAGTAAGGTATCCACTAAGCCTGAGCTTAAGGCTCTTCTCACCTCCTTCTCGCCGTAGGTTGCCATGCCAGTGTCATGTCCAATGTGGCCGAGAAATTTTTGAACGATCTGCTTTTCTTCGACGTATCTAATGTTTCTAATGATTTCAGGCGCTTTCTCAACTATCTCTTCGATGCCTTGCTCGCCAGTGTAAGATACATCCACAGTTGCGGCGACCTTTTCTCTAAGCCTATAATCGAGGAACTTCCCTTCTTGGAAGTCGTACTTTGTGGGTCCCGGTCCGCCAATTATTATAGCCTTCAAGTCTGGGATATCTAGAAAGATCTTGTCTGCGTGTTCCCCTACGCGTTTGAAGAATTCGGTCAGTTGGGCTTCGCGTAGCCTTTCAAACCTTCTTGCAGACTGCCCTCCAGCACGATGCTTTCCAGGTATGCCTGAAGTTATCTCTTCTATGATCTCTAGGCGTTTACCTTTTAGAGTTGCGTAGGTAGCTCCACTTGAATCTAGAACGATAATCCCGAAGGTTTCTTTCTCCTTCAGAAAGTCCATAAGGTATTCGATGTGGAACTTTGAATCACACCTGTAAAGGTAGATATTGATTGGTTCAGGCGGAATAAGGACATAGGTCTCGATTTTTTCACTTCCAGCTCCATTTTGCGGTATGGCTCCGCAGAAGATGACAAGCCCATTCTCAGGGACCGTTTTGAAAAGTTTTAGGCGCTGGATAACCCTTACGATAGCGTCCTGAACGTTTTTCCTCGTTGTAGTCGACTTTATGTTCGAAGCTGTCCCCCACTCGTCCTTAAGCATTTGGGTAACCTCACTTATCTGACGCCCTGGAGGCACGTAGAGAGAGACTAGTTCTGTTCCTCTCCCCTCTTTAGAGGCTAAGGTGTCCAATACTTTTTTCAACCTGAATTTCTCAAGAGACGTCCTCTTATGGCTCAACCTACCCTCTGCACCTTCACTCCCTAAATAGCCACAGAAAGAGGAGTAAATCTTCTTCTGTGGTAATCTTGCTAAATAACTTTGAATATCCTAATTAAATATTGTCTTCTTTAACCTACCGCCTTCATGCGGGTTTGAGACTTACCACTAGAAGGCGGCAAGACTTCTTTCTCGACAGCTCTCAAAAGGGAAGGTTGAGTCAACATTAAGACGGCAAGTGAGTGGGAGCATCTTCTCTTCCTAGCGAAACCTGGGCAGTTGCAACTGACTGTCCCATCATTCTTCTGTCCGACAGTATATGTCCCGTGATCCCCAATGACGTTGTAGAGCATGTCACCTATAGGCTCAACCCTCTTCTTATGTATGAGCTCGTATGCTTTCTCGATCATCTTGTCAATGGGCAAACCCAGCGTACCTCCAGAACTAGAGCAACCAAAAATGACTATGAGTAAATTCCTATTTAAACATCTTTCTTTCCATAAAATCTTGATACAATTGTAGTTAAAGCTAAAAAATGAGGAGTATAAGGTAAGTATCAATCGGCAATCTAAGTTTTTGGTGGCGTCCTTTTGGGAGAAACTTAAATTTTGCCCTCATTTACACAGCGCGGCTACTTGCCGATTCAACCTTCAGTTATGGATAACCATTTTAACAGGATAGCGGAGGCTCACTTTTGCCATAGCCAGGCTTTCTACAGCCTATGTGAGGCTCATTAATGCTATTACACATGGTTTGTCTCCACCTTACTAGAGGTTCTTGACCTCTAAGTGGGAGGGGCCGGGTTAGAGAAGATTGAAAAGGTGATAAGAAGACTTGTATAGATGAAAAATGTCTTGAAAATCATGAGGTGAAGGGGTTTGGAGAAGAAATTAGTAGGCTTTTTAACGGCAATGTTTGTCGTAGGCTTTTTAATCGGCATAATTGGAGAATATGGCGCAGTCTCCAGTCAAATAACTGATCTACAAAGGCAAGTTTCAACACTTCAAACGCAGATATTGAGTCTTCAAGGTCAAATTGAGACTCTGCAATCGCAGATCAGTACACGGATCTTAGGAGTGTACTTCAGCCCTGATGGGGGTTGCGAGGACCAAATTCGCTACTGGATAAGGCGAGCCAATAGCACAATCCACATCCTCATTTACAGCTTTACTTTAGACTCAATAGGTGACGCATTAATAGAAGCATATCAAAGAGGTGTCGAGGTCCGAGTTGTCTTTGAGAAGCAGCAAATAACTAAGTATAGCGAGTATCTGAAACTGAAGGCTGCTGGAGTCCCTGTCCGGAACGACACAAACCCGAATCTCATGCATAACAAAGTCATGATTATTGATGGAATCATCGTCTTAACTGGCAGCTTCAACTATTCAGCGGCAGGGGAAGAAGAGAATAATGAGAACCTAATCGTGATAAGCAGTCTGGAAGTCGCCGAAATATACGAAGAAGAATTTGAAAGGATATGGATAGCAAGCGTCTAACATGAAAGATTTGTCACCAACAGGACGGGAAGTCTTAAATCAAGCTTTTACGCATTCTCTTCTCTGAAAAATGTCTTCTGTAGATGTTGCAGTCAACTCAAAGTGCGGGGAGAAGCCACAGTTCAACGGTCTGATGAGGACGAAGTCTTCTCAAAATTTGATTTGCCAAATCTTGGGAAGTGACGGTTGGCTATGAGGAGATTGATAGTTGGGGTTGACCCAGGCGTAACGGTCGGCTTAGCCAT
This sequence comes from uncultured Candidatus Bathyarchaeia archaeon, assembly GCA_964430035.1. Lineage (GTDB taxonomy): Archaea > Thermoproteota > Bathyarchaeia > Bathyarchaeales > DTEX01 > JANXEA01. The sequence goes on along the minus strand of CAYSEL010000089.1, from coordinate 11,846 downwards.
TTTAGGTTTAGACGGAGCACCAGTCCATATTGAGAGTAAGCGCGGTTGGTCGCTTCCAGAGTTGATAAAAACGATTGCTGAGGTTGGCGAGGTTACAATCGCATCAACGGATGTATCGCAGCCTTCGGAGATGGTTCAGAGGCTCTCTGCGAGTTTGAACGCTGTGCTCTTTGCTCCGCTTATTTCTATGAACTCCGAGGAGAAGCATCAGATTGCACGTGAGTACGTTGAACTATACGGTGTCAAGTTGAAGAATATGCATGAGGTTGATGCTTTGGCAGCTGCAGTGAAGGCTTACCAACGTTACAAGAACAAGTTCGACCATGTCGAAGCGAAGATGAGGGCATATGAGACTAAAATATCGATTGAAGATGTGAAAGACCTTATTGTCCGCGGGCACACCTTGAAAAAGGCGATTGAGATGCTTTCAAGCTCAAGCACATTTGGGACACGTGCCCCTCTGAGGAGGAAGGTTCTCAGAGAAGAAAAGAGTAAGATGCTCATCGATGAGTTAAGAAAACAACTACTTCAAGAAAAAGAGAGGTCTAGGCGCCTCATCTTAGCAAACCGTGAGTTGAAGCTCAAGATCAAAGCCTTAACGAGTGAGATATCCCGCCTAAAAGAGAGGATTGAAGATGTTAGAAGCGAACAGTCTGCTCAAATAAGGCGGGAGAGGGAGTACCAGATGCTTAGGGAAGAACTTGGAAAGGCAAGGGCGAGACTTGCCGAGTATTCAAGCAGGCTTGAAGAGTTTAAGGCTCGGTTCGAGGAGGTGCAGAGGTTGAGGGAGGTTGAGTCTCAGGGAAGACTAATCAGACTGAAACCAGTATAAACCTTCACTGAGAAAGGTCTAACAAAAGCCTTCAATCTCTATAACATAAAAGCAGGAGACCTAGTCCTCCTCCTCGACCCAAGTGGTGGCGGCGCATCTACGGCTGAGGCTTTGGCTAAGAGGGGGGTGAAGGCGGTTGTGACGAAAGGTCTAATGTCGCATCAAGCTCTGGAGGTATTCGCAAAGTACATGATCCCCGTCACCTCTTCCAAGCGGCTAGAGGTCGAGTGGATTGGAGGAATGCCCTACGTTGACCAGGAGAGGCTTCGGAAGGCTATTAAAGAGGTAGGCGAGGCGGAGGCTTCAAAGACCTATGACGAAATAAAAGCCCTTCTTGAAGAGCATAAAAGGGGGTCAGCGAGGACGGTATATCCGAGGTGTAAATTCACAGCCTTTCTTTTAGAAGATCCTCAAATTCTCTCATGGTCTTCACAACCTTGTCCGAGTGGGCTATAATCCATGGACTTAGGTTCTTCATCCCAGAGACAGTTATAGTCTTCTTCCCCTTCATCTTAGCATAGAAGAGTTCCATACATGTTCCAGCGGAGAGGCGGGGTAGGTAAGCAACTAGAATATCACATCCCTCAATATCTTTGAGGTCCCTTTCAATGAAATCCTTCGGCGGAACATTCTTCCACCATTCTTCAGGTGGACCGCGATATAGAAACTTCTCGCGTCGCCAAGGATCTATAGGCTCATAACCATAGCGGATGAGCATCTCAGTTAATTTGCGCCTATAAACCTGCTTCCTCTCCATCCCTTGGATTGGACCTGAAATGAAAACTTTCTCAGCCAAGGGCTGACCCACGCTGCTTTAATGCATTTAAGGAAGAGGAGTTTGCGGAATAAAAGGCTTAAGCACCTTTTGATGTGGGGTCCACTAAATTCTCGCAGCGGGTCCATATTAGATAGACCTTCTTCTGAGCTAAGACTGCAAGTCGGCTTATCACCTTTGCCAATGTCTCAGCCGAGGCTTCCATGATGAACCTTTCGTACTTCTCCCTCTTGACATATGCGTGGCTTGAGGCTTTCAAACGTTTGTAGTATCCTTGGGAAACCGTTAGAAGGATGCTCTTCACCGTTTCGTAATCTTCAAGTTCAAGGTTCTTCTCCAAATCCTGCTCAGTTAGACCAGTCTGACCCAAACGAAAACGGAGGTCAGGCCTTGAAAAAACCTTGATGGCAGTCAAGAGGGTTGAAAGATTCCTTATACGGATTGGGACAGGCGTTGAGAAGGAGCCTAAATCATCATCAATCTGCTGGTCGCTGTAGACGATTAGACTCTCAACCTCAGAGTCGCTTAGGACATCAGCCGAAATTCCAGTCAAGACACGGACATCCGAGACTGAAGAGTATCCCAACTTAGCCGCCTCACTCAATCCTAAACCTTTGAAAGATTACGGGTGAAATTTCAGAATTATCTTTTCATATGGAAAAAATTTAAGTATTTTTGAGAAATTGGTGAACAAATAAATGATTAAATTGAGCATGAAGTATAAAATATGCGTGAATGGATATTTAGACTCCGATTTAAGTTTATTTTATGTCAGTTCGAGTTTCTAGGATCTCCCTTATCCTCCTTAGTTCGGCGAGGATCAGCTCGTCCGATCTTGGTAGAGGAGGAGCCTCTGCCTCGACAGATACTGGTTTGAACCCTCTAACCATCTTAAGTATGAAGCCCCTAATTTCTTCGAAGTTCCTAATGCCAAAGATCTGCGCCTCTGCAAAGGTTCCTGAGGAGCCTGTTGCGCTGTAGCCAGCTGTATGTACCAGAACTTTTCCTAAGCCGAAACGTCGAGAAAGCGGTCCTTGAATTATGTCTATGTTTGTTACGCGGTTGTACGGGACTATGTTCTTATGCCTCCACCAGACACCCCTCTCAATGATGATCTCATCCTCTGTGAATTTGTAGGAGACTGACTCATAGTACCTTCGGATCCAGAAGGAGATGAACCCCACGCAGATGAGGATGGGAACGATGCCTAATAAGCTTACAATTATGGCGGCCTCCATTGGAAAGGAGAGTGAGGCCATTGCCACCAGTGGGAGAGCCACCACTAAGAACAAGATAATATCAACAATTAAGAGATACGTGTAGTAGAGCTTCATGACTGCTTTGTCAGGTTTGAAGGTCTCGCCGACGACGACTGTGGACATTAGGACACTACATATTCTAGTATCAGGAAGATTAATAAGCCTTAAAACTTTGCGATCCGCTTGTGAAATGCATAAATATTCAGATAAGGAATTTTTTTCTTGCAGAACTCTTATAATTTCTGTAAATTTTCTAGGATTGCCAGCATTTTGCGAAGCAGCTTCCCGGCCGGGCGGCAATGCTCTGTGAAGACCTCTCACATAATCTCTATCCTTTCACCTACCATATGCCCTGCAGAGCTCACGGGATGGATATATTATGAGGACATCGCGGTGGTCTCTCATTAACCACCATTCAATGGTCTTACATGCAATATCGCATGTGCCTTCTGGATCTACACAAATCAAGCATGGAACATTCGCAAAGTCGTTCAGTACCTCACGCCAAAAACTTTCAATAAGGAGATTATTAGAGTCGCGGTTAAAAACCGAGTAATGCTCCTCATAGTATCTCGATAAGCGTGCACGTAGCGCGCTAGCATATTCTGTTTTTTCTCTATAAAGATGCATTTCGAAAATGGCGGTTGCATTCTAATGACTATCATGGGCGAAGCTTCAACCTTATCCCCTGGGTGTTCAATTTCACTTACGCCTGGTCCAGCGTCAAATCTATATAGTAACAACTATCACGGGATTTTCTTATTTTTTTGTATCCATTTTTCGAAACAAGATTAAATACATCATACTTCTGACATGTGTGAATTTTTATCGGAAGACAAGCAAGCGAGTTTTGTATACATGCTTCACCGCGCTAATTCGATATACTTTTCACAAAGGCACATCTGGAAAGCCAGAAATAGAAGTCAATAACCTGCTTAGAGCCGCTGAACTGAGTTTGATCAGCCGCGATGAGTTTAGGGCGGTCATGAAAAAGATGGGTTTGCCCTTGTGATTAGCTGCGAAGCCACTTTAGCCATAGGCTATTCTTCAAGCCAAAATTCTAATTGCCTTTTTTGACCATCCATCTTTAGGTTATTGCTTTGATGGTTTGGAGACAGCTACTGCAGAATGCTGGTCCTTTCAAGTCTGTCATACCTATATGAAGAGAGAAATGCATTACGCATGAAGGGGTTGGGCAGTGCCCAAGCCCGAAGGTATGTCCCAGCTCGTGAACAGCCTCCTTAACTGCCCTCCCATAGAAAAGCCTCTCGTTGGGTGGTTCCCCATAGAACTCGGGCTTAAGCCTACAAAGCGAGATTACAGCAGCCTTTCCTGGGCACTGCGCCTCGCCGAAAACGAAGTTCAATCCGGCAACGTAAAGGTCAGCTTCTGTGACGCCTAAGACTTTAACGTGAGACCCAAAGATATTTTGACTCTTCTCGGCATAGGACAGTATTTCGCGAAGTATATGTGTTGAGAGGTATTGGCGTCTAAGAGGATTGTAAGCCTCTTTAGGAATCTCGAGGAAGCCTGAAGAGGTGACTATTGAATACCCCTGAAGAACCTTCGATAAACCTTCTTTAAGTGCGCTCAAGACTTTTCCGTCTATCTTGCCGACAGGTAAAATTGTGACCTCCAACCGAATCAGCTCACGCTTTTTTAGTAGAGGTTCTTAAACGGTGAATGTGTCGCCAGGCTTCGGCGCCTTAGCCTCAATGTTTGCCTCTTCTTTTATCCATTTCGCAAATCTTTGGCAGTTTCCCTCAGCTCCGTGAACAACGTAGACGACGGGGTCACCCTTAAGGCTCTTAACGGTTTCCTTGAGCTCTTTCGCTCCGCAGTGGCTTGAGAAGTCGAAGAATCCAACCTTTGCCTTAACCTTCCGCATCTTTCCATCTATGACGCATCTGCCTTTATTTAGAAGTTCCCAGCCTGGAGTTCCAGGAATCTGGTAGCCAACTAGGAAGACTGCGTTTTTAGCCTTCTTCCCAACGATTTGGAGGTATGAGCCTACTGGTCCGCCCTTAAGCATGCCTGCTGGCGATATGATTACGCCAGGCTTCTTCGCAGCGTTTATCCTATCCCTCCAAGTCTCAGCCCAGTTGACCATGTGGATAGCATCCATAAAGAGCCTTGGGTCTTTAAGAAAGTTAAGATGCCCCATAAGGATCCTGCTTGCTTCACGCGCCATACCGTCTATGAGAATCGGGTATTCAAAATGGTACGCTGAGAATATGCAGGCAATTTCTTGGGCACGTCCGACGCTGAAGGCTGGAATTAAAACTGTTCCTCCAGCCTCAACGGTATCCGTCACTTCTGTGATGAATTTTTCTTCAAGGCTCCTCCGTTCAGTATGGTCTTCATCGGCGTATGTACTCTCAATTATTACAGCGTCCACCTCACCGTAATCTATATCGGCTGGAGGAAGAAGCCTAGTCTCGACAGTATTGAAGTCGCTTGTGTATACGAGGGTCTTTCCTTCAGCCTCAATTAGGACGGATGCGCCTCCTGGAAGATGACCAGAATTCAAAAGTCGGAAACCTATGTCACCAACCGCAACCTCTTCCCTATACTCAACGTCCTTTCTGCTCCTCAGCATCGAACGGAGCTCAATATACTCGAAGGGAAGGTAATAACTTGACAAGTGGATGAAGTCCTTAATCAATACGTTAGCAAAGTCGAAGCTTAATCTTGTCCCATAGACTGGTATGTGGTTGCGAATATGAAAGACTGGAATGGCGCCTGAATGGTCAAGGTGGCTATGCGTCATGACTATTGCATTAACATCCTTAGGTGGAACATGCATCGGGAAGCCCGGCGTGTGGTTAAGCATTACACCATAGTCTAGAAGTATATGCGTATTCTTGGTCTTCACTGAAATTGCGGCTCTACCAACTTCTCGGGCGCTTCCAAGAAATTTAATCTCCAAAGGAATCGTCTTCACCATCCAGACTTAGGAACCAAGCTCTTCTTGATCCCAGCATTTATCAACAACCATATCGAATATTCCATGAATATTAATAAACCTTTATCATCAAACGCACAAATCTGAGATCAATTGCAGTCTCATTGAAGCCACCAATCAAATGAGGAGAAATTCAAATTTGATCCCCTTCTTGCTGCAAATCCGTTTGCAAATTTTTGCTGTCTTCTCCTGCCATGTTCCAGGCGTTGCCAACATTACACTTCTGCCGTAACCCATTGCTTGAGCAAAAATTACAACCCTTTGGGCTATGTATTTAATCGTTTCATCGTCCGGTGGATAGGCGCATTCGCATTGACCGACTGGATAGACCTCTTTAAGCTCTTCTGGAATGACGCCGAAGGGAGGTGCGTAGATGCAGACTTGGACAGTGTCCAAGTTAACGTTTAGCCTCTCACATGCAGTCTTCAAAATCTTCCTGTAACATTTGTTTCTTCGGCTCCTTTTGGATTCAAGCTTAGGTATGAGAAGTAGGAGTTCAGCCCCCTCCCGCGGAGTATACCTTTCAAGCAGCCTTTTGCCATAGCGAACAACTTCAGGTCTTGCAAGTCCGACTGAACTGAAGAAGAATAAGCCGCTCTTCTTTGTTGCGGGGCTGTGCCTCTCGATGTAGTCGCTGTATCTTTTGAGGTTCTTTAGGGCTTGGAGCAATGATGGATGACCATGAGCCCTCACTTCTAAATGTTCCCACAATCTTCCTTCAACTATTGCCTGCTTAATCTGTTTCATCTCCGAAAAGCAGACGTAGAGGTTATGCTTAGTCAGCTCCCTCTCACGTTCCTCTTGAGGCATCTCAGCCAGTTCTTTAGGCTCTCTCTTTACGCAGACCGGGCACGTGCATGGAAAGTATTCGAGCCTCTCCAATCGGACTGTTCCATGGTCAGTTAAGTATCGTCCTTCATTTGCGAATAGCGAGTAAGCCGCTGAATCGAATAGATCGCATCCAAGAGCCACTGCTAAAGCGAACATGAATGGGTGACCGGCTCCGAAGAGGTGGAAGGGACTGTTGATTGGAAGGTTAATCTTTGCCGTCAAGATCATGTCGACGAGGAGGCTGAAAAGGTATTGCTCCATAACAGGCGTGGGACTGCCCAAGGCGTAAATGTCAAAGGGGAGCTTAGCCATCTCCTTGGCGGATTCAGCGACGAGGTCTAAGTAACGTCCACCTTGAACTGGTCCAACCCAGCCTATCTCAGCGCGAGACCTTAATGTGAAAAGTTCTTTCGCCCTCTTAACGGTCTCATCAACCGTGAATCGGGCATGCTCCTTCGAGACCCTCCATCCTGTCGGCAGGTCAAGAATCGTAGCGATGTCAGTGTTAAGCTTCTCTTGACATTTGATGATCTCATCAGGTGTCGCGTCAACCCTTCCATAGGCGAGGATTTGGTAAGCCCCTGAATCAGTCATAATGACCCCTGGAAAATCAAGAAAGGAGTGTACACCTTTCTCAAAGGCTTCGCCGAAGTTCTTCTTAATTATGTAAGCATTTGTTATGAGAATTCTACAGCCGAAATCTGTGAACATCTCCCTAGGCGTTACTGCGAGCCTCGAAGGGTTTATCACTGGAAGAAAGGCAGGGGTCTCAACCGTCCCGCTTTTAGTCTTCAACCTACCTATCCTTGCAAGAAGATCTCTTTCCCTAATCTCGAACTCAACAGCAACCAACGCCGCTGCCTTCCGCCAAGAGCCTAGACTGATATTTTCATTTATTACCACATTTGTGTTATGGTAAAATAAATATGAGCGGGTAAGGAATAAGAGGTCAGAGTCGCTCCATCTCATCATTACAGAAGTTCAGGATGGTGTCCCTCATCATGCAATAGCATAATTGTTGAACTCTCTAAAAAAGGTATGTAAAGGTTTCATTCACTCATATGCCACGATCAACTAATCTTCATTTTTGGCGGAGCAGCCAAACCTTTTTGAATCGACACATTTAATAAGGGAGAAGACCTAACTAAATGGGTCCTGCAAGAATTACAAGCCTCGGCTTCTGAGCTTTGTTCTTGCAGCAAAAAATTAAAGGAGAGTGAAAAGAGTAGCATGTCTTCACGTGAAATGTATAAAGCGGTCTGCTCCGACTGCGGCCAGGATTGCGAAGTACCTTTCAAACCTGACCCAAATAGACCAGTATACTGCCGGGAATGCTGGGCTAAAAGAAGACCGCAGAGAAGATCGTTCAGAAGGTATTAGGCGCAAGTAAACATAGTCATTATAAGATAGAGACCTAAAAATGAAGACCGTCATAATCATTAAACTCAGCGACATAGAACATCAAAATATCCATCTCAATTTTTTCCCTTGCTTTCACGAAGTCTGCAACGATTTTTTGTCGACGAAGTCATAGAAGAACAAAAATAAGAAGGATAAGCTTAAAATAACTGTGTGAGCTGATTTTTTAACCGATTCCATTACAAATAAAGGAAAGAGTTAGAAATTGGAGGATAAAGAATGAGCAAAACAGAAAGGCCACATCTGAACCTAGTAATTATTGGGCATGTAGACCATGGAAAGTCTACAACGATGGGTCACCTCCTATACTTGGCAGGGGTGGTCGACGAGAGAACGATCAAAGCCTACGAGGAAGAAGCAGCTAAACTGGGTAAAGCCGCCTTCAAATATGCATGGGTGCTTGACAGCTTAAAGGAGGAACGGGAACGAGGTTTAACAATTGACCTCCGTTTCCTCAAATTCGAGACCCCAAGATTCTTCTTCACAATCATTGATGCTCCTGGACATAGAGACTTCGTCAAGAACATGATAACGGGCGCCAGCCAAGCTGATGCTGCAGTTCTCTTCGTCTCAGCAAAGAGGGGCGAGTTCGAAGCAGGCATAGGACCAGGCGGACAGACTAGGGAACATGCCTTCTTAGCTTTCACTTTAGGCGTGAAGCAACTCGTTGTAGCTATAAACAAGATGGACGATCCATCTGTCAATTGGAGCCAAGAACGGTACGAAGAGGTTAAAAATGAAGTTTCACGCATGCTCAGACTGGTCGGTTATGACGTTTCCAAGATCAACTTTGTGCCTACCTCCGGATGGACTGGGGACAACCTAACTAAGCCGAGCGATAAGATGCCTTGGTACAAGGGTCCCACACTGTTTGATGCATTAGATGCTTTACAGATGCCGTCTAAACCAATCGATAAACCGCTCCGTTTGCCAGTGCAAGATGTATATTCAATACCAGGGGTCGGAACAGTGCCCGTTGGAAGGGTTGAGACCGGCGTACTAAAAGAAGGCGACACCGTGATCTTTATGCCTTCCGGCAAGACAGGCGAAGTCAAATCAATCGAGACTCATTATGTGAGGATACCGAGGGCTGAGCCCGGCGACAACATAGGCTTCAATGTCAGGGGAATTGCGAAGACTGACATAAAGAGAGGCGAAGTATGCGGACACATAAATAATCCGCCGACGGTGGCGAAAGAGTTCATTGGGCAGATCATAGTCATTCATCATCCAACAGCGATCGCAGCGGGTTATACACCAGTCCTTCATGCCCATACAGCTCAGGTTGCCTGCAGATTCGTGGAGCTAATTAGAAAGATCGATCCGAGGACAGGTCAGACGGTTGAGGAAAAACCCTCATTCCTTAAGACTGGTGACAGTGCGCTTGTAAGGTTTGAACCTCTTCGTCCACTACCGATCGAAGTCTACACGGAGTTTCCGGAACTTGGTCGGTTCGCAATACGTGATATGGGAACAACCATCGCTGCAGGTGTTGTCAGAGAGATTACTAAGAAACTATAGAATTGCGTGTAAAATTCCTGAAAAACTTCTCCTTCCCTCTTTTTGTGGTTGTCATTTTCAATAATGTGTGGAGTCGATTTGAAAGGCGGAAGAGTTGAGATAATCTATTTCTACTCTGACCTCTATGAAAACAAAGGGAAACTTTCAAGGTTAATCAGAAAGATCCAGCATCAAAGGAAGGACGTTAGGATCCAGTTAGTCAATGTCGACGATCCTAAAAATGAAGAGCTCACTGAACTCTATGATGTAAACACGATTCCACTCCTAATCTTCCTAACGTCAGATGGAAAAAATAGCCGCGAGAAGATTTCTGCCATTATCCGCTGAGGATGTTGTGCATGAGATAGTTGACCAAATCAATAAGGGGACGCTTCCAAACCAAGTAACTGAAGAAATAAGGACGAAATTGCTGGAATCGTTAAAGTCATCTGTGAAGCGAGACGCGATGATAGAACTTATCGCCGAAGAGATTGAGAATGAAATGTCAGAAGCGAATCTAGAATCAGAACTTTACGAGCGTATAAACGCTCATATCAGCAAGATAAACCATATGATAAGCGACCTTACAGAATTGAAGAGGGTATTACAAAGATTCTCTAAGAGGCAAAATGACTTCGTAATCTAATTTTGTCAAGCGCAGCAACAATACTTCTGCCAACTTTAATAATTATTTTTTGGAAATAAACTTCAGAACCGCCTCAAGAAACAGAAATTGTTAAATTAATTATTGATTCATAAATCTTAAGGTATACTAGGAGCTCTACTATTTTGTGAGCGCAGAGAAATATGGGTAAATCTGCCTTAGCGGTGCCCTTTTACATTTCAGTCGCATGGATTTTGCTTATCAGTTACCAGATGTTCACTCAGACAGCCGTCTCCACATTGATCGCATACATCGATTCATTGTGGCCTTCGCTTGGAAAATGGTTGGCCTATAAAATTGACTTATTAGTCTTCATTTATACCTTTGCGTGGGTCTTCATGTTGTCCTCAGCTATCCCGTCGGTGATCCTTGGAAAACGGCGGAGCACATTAGTTCAGTTTATCTTCTGCTTAGCATTGACGCTTACGCCGACCCTTATGCAAGACCTATTAAGAGGCTACAACCTAGAACCTTTAAACAATAGTATTCTGAACATAACGTCTCTCCTACGTAATCCAGCGTTAGCTTTACTTTACCTTTTAACGCCTATTCTTACGATGCTCTTCATCGATTTACGCTCTGGAAAGAAGAGATTTGAAACGTAGATCCTGAAAGACCGCTCTAGATCTGATGAAGTTCCTCTGAAATTTTGCTCAAACCTAGGTCGCTTAGAGGGAGAAAGATTGCATGCTTCTGTGCAAATGTTCTTTTTTGGAAAAAATTTTTAACACCGGTCATCATAAAAAGATATTAGGTTGTAACCTAGATAGTATAATGCGTAATTCTTTCGTTAAAATTTAGGGAGCCGTTAAACGTGGGAATCGAAGGCTTAGACAAGATTTTTAACCCTAAAAGAATCGCAGTTATCGGAGCAAGCAATAGGAGGGGATCAGTCGGCTTCACTCTGCTGAACAATCTTGTCGGATCGGGCTTCAAAGGCTTCGTATACCCAGTTAACCCTTTCTACCAAAGCATCCAGGGAATAACAGCCTACCCAAGCGTTAAGAAGATTCCATGGCAGGTAGACCTAGCAGTCATCGCCGTACCAGCCCATATCGTTCCAGAAGTTCTTGAGGAATGCGGCGAATCAGGCGTCACTGGAATTATCATAGTCTCTTCAGGTTTTGGAGAGACTGGCGCTCAAGGAAGAAGCCTAGAAGAGAAGATTCTAAAGTTAAAGCAAATGTATGGCTTCAGGATAATTGGACCAAACTGCCTAGGCGTCATACGCCCAAGCATAGGGCTGAACGCATCTTTTGCGAAGAAAACAGCGGGACGGGGCAGTATAGCTTTTATCTCCCAGAGCGGAGCTTTATGCGCTTCTGTTCTCGACTGGGCAGCCCAAGCAAATGTTGGTTTCAGTTACTTCGTCTCAATCGGCGGCATGATCGACGTAGACTTTGCAGACTTAATAGATTATTTTGGGATTGACCCAGAAACCCGAAGTATAATCCTCTTCATCGAAGCAATAAAGGAACCTAAAAAATTTATGAGCGCGGCGAGAAGGTTCGCTGGAACCAAGCCTATAATCGTCATAAAGAGCGGAAAGACCCTTGAAGGAGCAATGGCGGCTGCCTCTCACACTGGCGCAGTCGCTGGGG
>CAYSEL010000088.1:0-7222 GCA_964430035.1 uncultured Candidatus Bathyarchaeia archaeon | reverse complement strand
GCCTTAACCTTCCGAATTGTAAGACATAACTCAAGGCAAAGAATATATAACTCTATAGGTAAAGGACTCTTTACGCCTTTATATAGAAGAACATTTCCCCGCATGTTTACGGGGAATTGGCAGTGTCAGGTGATCACTGTCTTACTTTTGTTCATCATCATTTTGATTATTGTTGTTTTCTATAAATAATTCCTACGTTTATAGGAAATTCTTAAAAGTTTCTTTATCCCTTGTACTAGGTTTGAACAAGGTAACAAACAAAAAAGAAAAGTGAGAGAGACTATGTTTTTCCCTCCGAGAGGATTTCTAAGATGCATAAGAAATGGAATTTTCTCGTTATATAGAAAAAAGATTGTGTTTCTCATCCTTCCAGCCACTCTCTTAACCATTATAGCTGCATCATACATTCTTTATGGTCTACCTTCCTAATAGCTTGGATCCTCAAGTTTACGGTGCTGAGAATTGGCGGTTCAAAGCTTTATGAAAAACTCATACCTCTCATGGTAGGCATAATAATCGGCTCATTCCTCCTAACGTTCGCAACAGTCGTCTCTAACACAGTAATATCCATGTTGACCCTTCTTTAAGCATACTTTTATAGCTTTAGGGAATCTTCTCGTTCAAATGCCAAGAGAAAATCGTTAATTTGGATATAGCAAGTAGAGAACCTTTTTAGCTTTTTATTCGCTATGCTTTGTGAAGTAAGGGGTTCATGTCTGTTTTGTGTCTTTTAGGTTTGTAAAAATTTATCTTGATAATGTACAAATAGAAAACTACATGGAGATTTGAGCCAAACGCCTCTCTTGGAGGAATGAATTTGAGGGTATATGAAGGTAACATAACATTCTCTGATGTTACATCTCACGGTATTAGGGTTGAATTTGGCAAGCCATGGAGCTTCGTTTCATGGAGGGAAGCCCAGTATGTGTGTTGTTGGGACATTGAAGGCGTATGGTTCACAAGCGAGTGGTTTGAGACTATGGGAACAAAATCTGAGTACGATTATGAACCCATATCTGATAAACAGTGCAGGCATACTAATGCCAGAGTTTTAGAGGCAGGACCCGCTAGAACCGTTATTCACTGGCGTTATAGCCTATGCGACACTTTAGGAAGAATTTTTAACGGAAACACAGCAGCTGATGAATACCATTACATATATCCCGACGGCATATCTGTACGAAAACTTGTAGGATGGCCGGGAGATCAGAGTGATTTTGGTGGAGACCCAACTTTCTGGGAGGTGGGTGAGGTCATTATTGTCAACCCAAAAGGCTCCATGAGCTACGAGAACATCAATCCTAAAGCAGCCACGTTCAGCGACGCTAAAGGACAAGAATTTACGCTTGATTGGACGGAGGATGAGATAGACCGATCTGTCGCCGGACTTGAAATTCTCTCTAGACATAGGGAGACATGGCCGAAATCTAGAGAAGGATGGCAAAGATCAATGTGTCTAGCCCACCCTAAAACAACAAAGTGGGATGAATATATCATAAGAGTCAATCTCAGAAACCGCCCCAGCCCGTTTGTAATATTTCCGAGGGATAATGAACTCTTTCCTCACGCACCTTGCAGCGCTGGCTGCGAGGATAATGACCATCCCCACATTTCACTATGGCCAAGCTATCAAACATTCTACCATTGGCCAATATTTAGAAGAGAGTATCAAATAGGATTCAATGCAGCCGAACCTGAGATGATGCGAAAAGCCACACATACATCAGTCGCCAGCATAGGAGTCTGGCAGAAAAGGGGAGAAGAGATATGGCGTCCCAAACGTGGAGCAACATGGCTTTTCCTCACAGGCGTAACTACAGCCTCAAACGTATTCCTAAGGGAATTAGCTAAGTCCTGGCTTCATCCAGCTGAGATTCATGATAACGAAGCATACCAAGGATACGATCCATCTCAAAGAGCCTACCTCTTCAAGTCTACTAAAGAAAAATGCGAATTCACTTTTGAACCTACAAACACCATAATTAATCCTGTCTTCATCTTAGACGGTTGGAAAGGTATGCACATAAAAATCAAGGTGAATGATCAAGAGTTAAGTCCAAACGAATTTGAATACAGTTGGCAAGAAGACAAAATAATTGTTTGGACAGCCATAGCTGTTCGAAAAACAACAACCATAAACTTTACTAGTGAATAACAACGAAAATATGAGAAGCATTAAAAAGGATTAATGTGTAATGAAAGTAGGGTTTATATCTTGTTCTGATGTTTCCTTTTGTTGTTTAGAATGCGGTGGAGCAGACTTTTCATTGAAGAAGGCTGTAAACTATCTATCAACAGCGTTAGACATACGAAAACTCTATGTGAAGCAGGGCTATAGACTTGTCGGTAATCATAGGCACGGCGCGGTCAAGGTTTGCCAGTGGACGAAAGAAAGTTTAAGGAATAATAGGGTCTGCTACAAGGAGTTGTGGTATCCGCCAGTTCAAAGCCACAGATGCATGATGATGACCCCTCATCTCGGATGCAACTGCCACTGCATATACTGTTGGCGGCTCCACTCCGGCGATCGACCTGGCGTTGAATGGAAAGAGTTTCAATTAAAGAGAGAAGAGTTTGATGAACCATCCCAAATAATTGAGGACGCAATAAGAGAAAGAAGGCTTCTTTTGATCGGATGGAGAGGAAATCCGAAAGCTGACAGGAAAAAGTTTGAAGAGGCTTTAAAGCCAACCCTGATGACTCTGAGTCTCACAGGAGAACCGACACTTTATCCGAGGATTTCTGAGTTGATTGAGGAGGCTGAGAAGCGGGGAATGATAACCTTCCTTGTAACGAATGGTACAATGCCTGAAGCTTTAGAAAACATGAGTCCCCTCCCGTACCAGTTATATATAAGCGTATCAGCGCCGAATGAAAAATTGTACAGGCTGATTGTGAGACCAATGATTAAGGATGCTTGGGAACGGTTAAAACGGACTTTGAGTCTTCTTCCAAGTTTAGAAACTAGGAGAGTTTTAAGACTGACTATGATTAAAGGATGGAATATGACTAGATGTGATGAATACGCGGAGATTGTTGAGAAAGCTGAACCCGATTACATAGAAGTTAAAGCCTATGAGTGGGTGGGGCAAAGTCAAAAGCGTCTGCCGAAGAGTGCAATGCCCTACATGGAGGATGTTGAAAAGTTCGCTATAGAGCTAGCCGTCCTAACAGGGCGAGAGATCAAAGGAAAGTATGAACCGAGCGGGGCCCTGCTCCTTGCTTAAAAGATTCTCTGCGAGGCATTTTAGTTTTTAATATTTGTGAGTTATCCTTAAATATCGATGTTTATTTTTAGCCTTTTTGCTGGTGTGATCTTTCGTGGCAAAGACTATTATAGTTGAGGCCCGATCTGGATCCGTGCCTGAAGAGGTTAAGGTTATAGCAGAAAAGGAAGGGGTCTCTCAAGATAAGCTTAGGACAAGGCTTGCTGAAGGCAGGGTCATAGTTGTAAGGAAGTTTCAGAGGAAAGATAAGGTTAATGTTATAGGTATCGGTGAAGGGCTTTCAACGAAAGTGAATGTTAACATTGGTACAAGCGCAACAGTTTTAGACTTGGAAATGGAGAAGCAGAAGGCAAGGATAGCCGTGGAGTATGGTTCAGACACAATTATGGACTTAAGCACAGGGGGCGAACTGGATGCTATTAGGAAGGCTTTGATGGAAGCTTCTGAACCCTTACCTTTTGGAACGGTCCCGACTTATCAGGCTTGGATAGAAGGCGTGAAAAGGTATAGTGGCTTACCCCCTGAAGACTTTTTCTTGGAGATTATTGAGAGGCAACTTAAAGACGGCGTAGGCTTTATGACTATCCACGCAGGCATAACTATGCAGCTTGCTTGGGCAATGGCTAAATCTAACCGCATCGCACCAACGGTAAGCCGAGGAGGCGCAATGCTTGCAGCTTGGATGCTTGAAAACGGCAAAGAGAACCCCTACTATAAGAAATGGGATTCAATCTTAGAGATCTTCGCCGAGTATGACGCCGTAATTAGCTTAGGTGATGCGCTTAGACCCGGAGCCATATCTGATGCGCAAGATGAACTTCAAATCTCTGAACTCGTGAACAATGCTAAATTACTTGAGAAGGCACGTGAAAAAGGTGTCCAAGTGATGATAGAAGGTCCGGGTCATATGCCTATCGATAAAATCGCGTCAGATGTCAAGATGATGAAATCATTAACCAAGGGAGCGCCATATTATGTTTTAGGACCTTTGGTAACCGATATTGCGGTAGGTTACGACCATATAGCAGCTGCCATAGGCTCTGCAATAGCGGCAGCTGAAGGAGTGGACCTGCTTTGCTATTTAACACCATCTGAACATCTCAGCCTCCCAACTCCAGAGCAAGTGAAAGAAGGACTTATTGCCTCTAAGATAGCTGCTCACGCTGGCGATCTAGTTAAGCTGGGTAATAAGGCTCGGAGACTAGACGATGAGATGAGCTTCGCAAGGGCGCAACTGGACTGGAAGAGGATGTTCGAACTGAGCCTTGATCCGATCGAAGCTGAGAAAGCTTATAGGCAGTTTGGGGCTGAGATTAAATCATGCAACATGTGTGGACCATACTGTGTCTTTTTAGTCCTTGACAAATACTTGAACAGACAGAGAAAGGTTTGAAATCATAAGACAATTTTTAAGATCTTGATAGTTCTCTCATTATAATGTCTGCAACTTTCTTACCGGATAGTAGCATGCCGCCGAGGACTGGGCCCATCCTATGGAGGTTGTAGACTTCCGAGACGCTCATGCCTGCGACGTAGAGTCCCTCAACTATCTTGCCAGTGTGCTTGACGACTTCTTCTTCACCTCTCCAAACATCTAGGGAGGAAATTCCGGGCACCTGTAACCCTAGAAACGGGCATCTTTTAGCAAGTATTTTTACGACATCAGTCTCATGCCCAGTTGCATCAACCACGGCTCTTGATTCTAAGAATAAGGGGTCAACGTGCCACCTGGCCTCAACAATCGGCGCAAAATTTATTACAACCCCTTTTACCATGACATTTCCTGTTTCTGTTCTCCTTATAATTAAGTCTTCAACGATTATGCCAGGCCATATTGAAGCTCCAGACTCAACAGCTTTAGCGGCGATCTTTACCATAGTCTCAGTCGGATCAGCATGAAAGAGTCCTTTACCTAGTTCGTTTAGTTTTACAGACGCCTCCCTAAGCATTTCCGCAGCTTCCCCATCCTCCACTATGACAAGCGGTAGAAGCATTGCACCACCTCGGATTCCGCCGCCGACCCCAAGAATCTTCTCTAAAACGAGTACTTTAAACCCATTCTTGGAAAGGTGCCAAGCAGCAGATAACCCAGCTGGACCAGCTCCAACTACTATAACATCTGTCTTTGCATAGGAAGACATCTTTAGTGAGAGAGATTCTATGAACAGTTTAGCAAGGTCGCCTTCGCTATAAAGGTCAGCAAGTTTCCTAAACATGTCCCTTCCTTCTTAATTGGTTTAAGCTGAGGCTTTTAAACTTAGCTTAACTAAAGCATTTTTTAGAGTATTTTGGATTCTGCTGCGACTAAACAGAATGTGAATTGTTGACTTTCTCTGCTATTAATAAGCCATAAGTTTACATGTCAATTATTTATTACATTTAACTACTATTTTAAAGGCCTCATATATTTGAGGGTGAACCGTCAGGCAAGGTTTCAAAAAATTAGCGAAGATAAACCTTAATCTCAGAATATCTCGCCTTGAGGTTGCAAGTATAGAGGCGAGGATAAAAGGCTTTTGATGTAGGCAAGTTCCCCGAGTCTACTTTTCCATTTCGCAATGGTTCTTAAGAATCAAATCATTCAGGGACGTTTTTCAATTTCAATAAGTCTTAAATGAAAAACTAAACATATCTCTATTTACTATTATAGGAGAGAGATTTAAAATGTTTCGCGATATATCTCGCATAAAAAACGCTAAGACTAAAAGAGTTTCCTCCTACGATATAAGCGGGCGTAATCAAGACTGGTGGCTTATTGCTCCAGGCGAGACGAAAGTGTTAGCTGAAATTGAAGGCCCATCTATGATCACGCACATTTGGATGACCCAACCGAAACATTACCGAGAGGTTTTATTGAAGATTACTTGGGATGACGCGGACTATCCAAGCATACTCTGTCCTCTAGGTGATTTCTTCTGCCTAGGCCACGGGATCGTAAATTCCTTCCAATCGTTTTTCTTTTCCGCGTCAACCGAGCACAACAATAAATTCAACATGGGTTGCGCTTTGAATTGCTATGTTCCGATGCCTTTTCGGGAAAGGGCAAAAATAGAATTGGTGAATGAATTGCCCAACGAAAGTCATATGCAATACTTCCATATTGACTATGAAACCTACGATTCTGAGGATGAACTAGAAGGTTTAGGTTATTTCCACGCCGAATCCCACCGAGAGAATCCCTTCGGCGGATGGGGCCCCGAGATCATTGTGAACGCTCCAGAGGCAGACATAGCGAACAAGGAACGCACTGCTTGGGAGAATAATTACGTTATTCTCGAAACTAAGGGACGAGGTCACTATATCGGCTGTAATTTAAGCATCACAAATTTTCAAGGCACATGGTGGGGCGAAGGTGATGATATGATATGGGTTGATGGCTATAAATGGCCGCCGGACCTGCATGGCACTGGCACGGAAGATTATTTCAACCATGCTTGGGGAATGCAAAAGAACGCCTTCCTACGTAATGGAACTTCTATCCATGAAAAAGATACAGGCGGCTATCAAACTAGTTATGTGTTCCACATTGATAATCCAGTTCATTTTGAGAAAGAAATCAAAGTGACCATCGAACATGGGCATGGAAACCATCTGTGCAATGAGGTAAGCAGTGTAGCTTATTGGTATGTTGAAAAACCAACTCAGGTTCGAGACCCACCGCCGTTAGAGAAAAGGCTGCCAGTTATGCGGGACGAATCAAGTCCTAGATACGTTGGTAACGGTCAATACATTTACAAATGGATCCATAATGAAAAGCGGCAAATAACGACTAAAAAAATCGAACTGAACGAAGAAATGCTTAAAATGAAAGAAAGATGGAGAGAAAAACGTCAATAGAAAATTATATTTTATTTTCCAAAATGGAGCCTGAGCCTTCAGTGGGCCGGGCCGGATTTGAACCGGCGACCTTTCGGTTATCAGCCGAACGCTCTAGCCATGCTGAGCCACCGGCCCGACACTATTTTTTGTGGTTTTTAAGGCTATAAGAGTTTTTC
>CAYSEL010000087.1:0-6882 GCA_964430035.1 uncultured Candidatus Bathyarchaeia archaeon | reverse complement strand
CATAAAAAGCGTAACATTAGTGCACGTTCCAAAATGGGAAATTAATTATGAAGCCTTTAACAAAACATATGCAAGAGAAGCCCTAGCATTTTCCGGAACAGTTCTAGAAGATACATTAAAATATTGTCCAAAACATATTGGATTTTTTAAAAAGGAAACAATCGCAATTTGTGAAGTTTGCGGTCAAGCTTTATGTAGTGAACACATATCTCAATGTCCGATATGCGGAAAATGGTTATGTGAAGATGACGGAATATCCTGTGAAGGATGTAAAAAGATTTTCTGCAAAGAGCATAAGCTATTAAATTGCGAAATATGCGGTCAACCGCTTTGTAATAATTGCAAGATAATTTGCCCAATATGCGGAAAGACTTATGGGCAAAAACACATGCGCACATGCGATAATTGCGGGAAAAAAGTTTGCTCTGATTGCGCCATCAGCACAGGTCTTATAAGAAAAAAGACTCTATGCAAAGAATGCCGAGAAAATTGACTTTCTCTGACTAAGTAAGAAAAACATGTGTGTTCACTCATGCGGAACTGAAAACATTTTGAATTTTGCAAGAAAATGGGCTCTGCGCAACTGTCTTGTCCCAACCGTCGCAGAAAGACAGACAGATGAAATATTCGAAGTGGTAATGAAAAAGTACCCCTCTATAGGAGCTTGCGGAAAAACCTGAAGAGATAACGGAGCTTTTAGAAGATGGATTCGAGTATGTTTTACAAAAGACGGCTTAGCGTATTTCAGAAAGAGGAAGTGAACTATGAAAAGTTTACCTATTGGTTCTAAAGCTTAACGATTTGGGCGTGTAGGACTCCGCATATCTCTATGACTGAGTCTGGATGGACGTATCCCTTTTCAATCGCTTTTTTTACTATGCCGCATCCGACAAGGTTGACTATTGTCGAATTCTCTATGAGGTCTACAGCTTCTTCGATGCTTGTCTTGAAGCCGCCGTAAAACTCCTTCTTAATCTCGAAGGAAAGTTCTGAACTTCTAAGGGTCTTACCCAAAAGTTCAGCGTCACAAATTGCTAAGATGACTTGTCTTCCCCACCTCTGCACCTTCACGTAGACTTCCAATACAGTCGCTTCCGGAAATTCCAATATGCCTTCAAATAGGCTTCGCAGGTGACTTTGCTCCGCATGCCTCGCATAATAGGAACAAGAGCCTCTTCTCCTTAACAATTCTAGTGTCAGGCCTCTTACAGATTGGGCAGATCACATATACATCCATGTAATGTTGGATTAGACGCTCCAATGCAGCCGGCTCAAACCTGCCCTGAAAGATAACTCTCGAGCCTTCAACAGTTCCAGCGGTCGCCATCTCCCTAGAAAGAAACCTCAAAACATGCGTTTGGTCTCTTCTAAGGACATTGCAGATCTCGCCCAAATTGTGGAGAATTGTCCTAGAGCCAGAAATAGTGCATATGGGCTTAGGAACCTCAAGCCTCTCACGTTTGAAGGCTTGGGACGGCAGCTGCGAATAAGCCTCTTCCAGCATCTTATCGTAACTCAAAGCCAAGACTGACCACAATAAATAATCTTCAAAAATCTTTAATAATGTTTTCTTATGTTCGTATACTGCCGTCTAAATCGTCCGTGAGGAACAGTCGTTTAGGATGGTGAAACAAGATTTATTAGGTTTAGCCATATTGATGAAACAGCGAATATGAGCAATTTGATAAACCTTCAGAAGGTACGCATCAGATGAAGAAGTTTACAAACTTCACAGAATGGTTTGACGATTTAATCTTCAACGCGGAGATTATTGACAACCGTTATCCGATGAAAGGGTTCAGCGTATACAAATCCTGGGGAACAAAGATTGCAAAGAAGATTACAGAGATTCTTGAGAGTGAGTTGGAGGCAACTGGCCACGAACCAATGCTCTTTCCAGTCTTAATCTCTGAGGACGACTTCGCAAAAGAGGCTGAACATATCAAAGGCTTCGCGGCTGAAGTCTTCTGGGTCACACATGGGGGAAGAAGAAAACTTCGGAAAAAAATGCTTCTAAGACCAACATCTGAAACCGCCATGTACCCAATGTTTGCCCAGTGGATAAGGTCCCACGCCGACCTTCCGCTCAAAATATTCCAGAGCGTATGCGTGTACAGGTACGAAACAAAGGCGACACGTCCCCTACTGAGGATGCGCGAGTTCTTATGGAATGAAGCTCACACAGCCCACAAGGACTGGGAGGAAGCGGAGATGCAGGTTAAAGAGGCACTTAAGATTTATAATAGCGTATTCAAACGTTTAGGTCTTTCATTTTACATTCTAAGACGGCCAGACTTTGACAAGTTTGCAGGTGCAGTTTATTCGATAGCTTTCGACGCTTGGAACCCGGATGGAAGAGCCAATCAGATTGGGACGATCCACAACCTCGGAGAGAATTTTTCCAAGGCTTTCAAGATTACTTATGAAGCTGCTGACGGAAGTCGAAGAAATGTGATGCAGACATGTTATGGTTTCGGAATAAGCCGAACATTGGCCGCAGTCATAGCCCAGCATGGAGACGATCATGGGATGATTCTGCCGCCTGAGATAGCTCCAGTCCAGGTCGTCGTCGTGCCCATACTATACAAGGAGACTGAGAGTGAGGTAATAGAGTACGCGAGAGACATCTATCAGAAGATTAGAGATGCAGGTTTAAGGGTACACTTGGACGAGGAAGAGAAGACTCCTGGAGAAAAATATTACTATTGGGAGATGTTTGGGGCTCCAGTAAGAGTTGAGGTGGGCCCAAGAGACCTCAAAGAGAGATATGTGACCCTTTCAGAAAGGCTTAATCTGCAAAGAAGCAGGGTCCAGTACGAAATGATGATAACGGCAATAAAGGAACTTCTCGTTAAACTAACGAAAGATCTGGAGATGCGTAGCCGTTCAACACTTGAAAAAATGACCGTTAATGTAGAAGATGCGGACGCATTAAAGCATGCGATCAAAAACCGAAGGATCGCAAGGCTCTCATGGTGCGAAAGTCAGGAATGCGCGGAGAAGATTAAAGAGCAGTCAGGCGGTGAGGTAAGGGGATACAGGATCGATGTCGAAGAGAAACCGGAATCGAAATGTATAATCTGCGGTCGAAGAGCCGTGAAAGTCGTATACGTTGCAAAAGCCTACTGACAAAGATGGAAAGAGAAGAATGTCTAGACCTCCAAGATTTTTTAAGGTATGTACGAAGAAAAAAGTTGCATCTAGGAGAATACGGAAAAAGGGGTGAAGAAGCTTAAACATAGTTGTTCTGATAAAGCAGGTTCCAGACATAGAAAAGGTCAGATTTGACTATGAAAAAGGACGCTTAGACAGAAGCTCAGCCGCCGCTGTCATCAATCCCTTCGACCTCAACGCCTTAGAGACAGCGGTGCAGATTAAAGAGAAGATAGGCGGCACCGTAACTGCGATTAGTATGGGGCCGATACAGGCTGTTGTTTCGTTAAGAGATGCTTTAGCAAGAGGTGCGGATAGAGCGCTTCTACTTTCAGATACGGCTTTCGCAGGTGCAGATACGCTTGCAACATCCTATGTCCTCGCCAGTGCAGTGCGGAAGCTTGGGGCTGTTAATCTCGTTGTTTGCGGGGAGAAGACAATAGACGGGGATACAGCGCAGGTGGGACCGGAAGTATCTGAGTTTCTAGGGTTTCCATGCGTCGCTTTTGTTGAGCAGATTCAAGAAGTGAGAAAAGATAGCTTAGTTGTCAAATCAAGGATGGGAAGAAAATGTTACTTATTAGAGGTTAGACTTCCAGGATTAATCACTGTGACCAAAGACATTAACATGCCGCGGCTCCCAACCTTAAAGGATAAGATAAGATCCAGAAAAGCTGAAGTTGTCTTATGGAACGCTGATGACGTTTCAGATGTTGCGAACAAAGAATACTTTGGGCTCTCAGGTTCCCCAACCTCAGTTATAAAGGTTTATGCACCATCGACTGGAGGAGGAAGAGGCCAAATTATCGAAGGAACAAGCAGAGAGAAAGCTAAGAAGATTGCGTCCATCCTTAAGATGCTGAACATTGCTAGGTGACGTTTAATGAGAGAGCATGGAAATGTCCTAGTCTTCGCCGAGCAAGAGAATGGTGAAATCCACCCTGTATCCTATGAACTACTGGGCAAAGGAAGCGAGATCTCTAAAAAGATGGGTGTGGAACTTGACTCTGTTCTTTTAGGGTATAGGCTAGAAGAAAAAGCGAATGGACTCGTTCATTACGGCGCAGAAAGGGTCTTTCTTCTTGATCATCCATCCCTCCGAGACTTCGATGTGGTCAGATACTCGAGGAACCTGGTCAAACTTGTAAAAGAGTTGAGGCCTGATGTTTTCCTCTTCGGCGCGACGCGTATTGGGAGGGTTCTGGCGCCAAGAGTTGCTGCGGCTCTACGTACAGGCTTGACTGCAGACTGCATCGACCTAGATGTTGATGATGAGGGAAATTTAATTCAGATTCGACCTGCCTTCAGCGGCAACATCTTAGCCCAGATAAAGACCAGAACAAAGCCTCAGATGGCAACCGTCAGATATAAGGTGATGAAGATGAGAGATAAGGACCTGTCTCGGAGAGGAGAGATCATATGGAGAGACGTTGAGGTTATAGAGAATACTGGTTTGAGAATACTAGAGAAGATTGAAGCGGACGAGGTTAACTTAACTGAGGCTGAGGTCATAGTCTCAGCTGGGAGAGGGCTTAAAAAACCTGAAGACTTTAAGATTATCGAGGATTTGGCTATGGTCTTGGGAGGGGCTGTCGGTTCAAGCAGACCGCTTGTAGATGCAGGTTGGATAAGCAAAGACCACCAGGTGGGGTTCAGCGGCAACATAGTCAAACCTAAGGTCTACATAGCCTGCGGCATATCCGGGTCCCCTCAGCACCTCTTCGGAATGAGAGACTCAGAGGTAATCATCGCGATAAACAAGGACCCGTCAGCCCCAATCTTCAAATTTTCAGATTATGGTGTTGTAGGCGACCTTTACGAGATTATACCGTTATTAATAGAAGAATTAAAGAAGGAGAAAATTTCGGAATGAATAGCAGCTTAAACAGCATAGTAGGAAGGCTGATTGAGATTCTTGGAAAGGAATGGGTCATAACCGACCGCGAGGTGATGGAGAGTTATTTGAGGGATGAAACTCCTGAACCGATGCGTCCGAAACCAACCCCCGTAGCTGTCCTCGTAAAACCATCATCAACGAAGGAAGTCTCGCAAATATTGAAACTCAGTGATGAGATGAGGATTCCAATATTTCCAGTTGGTGGAAGGACAGGGCTCGTCGGAGGATCCATCCCAACAAAACCTGGCATAATTCTCTCATTAGAAAGGATGAAAAAGATTAATATCGACAGGGACAACCTTATGGCAGTCACTGAGGCAGGTGCCACGCTTGGAGACCTCATCAAGGCGTCAGAGGATGCGGGGCTCTTCTTTCCTCCTCATCCAGGGGATGAAGGCGCTCAGATAGGCGGTCTCATAGCCACAAATGCTGGTGGTGTTAGAGCGGTCAAGTATGGGGTCGTTAGGAGCTATGTGAAGGGCATTGAAGCGGTCCTGCCAAGCGGCGAGATAATAAATCTCGGCGGGAAGCTGCTCAAAAACAATACTGGATACGATTTGATGCAGTTAATTATCGGCAGCGAGGGAACTCTATGTGTAGTTACAAAGGTAGTGATTAAGCTTCATCCGAAGAGCCCTTTCACTGCAACTCTCATCCTACCTTTTCCTAACCGTTCAGAAGCCTTAAAATGCGCTAAAAAGATTCTGCTTTCAGACATCGTGCCCCTCGCACTCGAATATGTTGGATTAAAGGAGATAATGATGGCGGCGGAACACCTCAACGAGGAATGGCCAGTCCAGTTTGGCAACGCACAGCTCATCATAACATTGACGGGTACAAGCGAGGATGAACTGCTCTCAGCCTGCGAAAAGATTTCAAGGATTTCAGAGGAACATAACGTAGGTGAGACCGTACTTGCCGAAAGAAAAGAAGAGCAAGAGAAGATTCTACGCGTAAGAAGCAATATTTACACATCTCTGAAGCCTAGGATGGTAGACATCTTAGATGTGACTGTGCCGCCGTCCAATCTAGATGCCCTTATGGGCTTCGTAGACGAGGTCTCACGTAGATACGGCATATATTTACCAGTCTACGGACATGCTGGAGACGGCAATCTTCACATCCACATAATGCAAGAGGAGGGTAAAGAGATGGATTATGCCGAAAAAGTTAAGAGAGAAGTTTACGAGGCTTGTGTCCTTTTTGGAGGTGTTATAACAGGTGAGCATGGAATAGGGAAGATAAGGACCGAGGATATTAGGCTCGTATTAGGTAAGAAAGAGTTAGAACTTATGAAGGGGATCAAGAGGCTCTTCGACCCGAACAATATTCTTAACCCCGGCGCTGTCTTCTCCAAGATTTAGAGAAATAATTGTTTTCTAGGCGATGATGAGACCCTTCTTTTTTGAGTAAGGTTTAAGGCCGTTTGTCCGCCCGCCTTTTTATTCATGGATCCTTGGAACCATCGCTATAGCTGTTGTTGTTCGGATTACGCCGTCTATTAATTGAATCTTATTTATTATATTGCTCAGTTCTTGTACGTTGTGGAAATCAACGTAGATTATAACATCATATTCCCCTGTTACTGCATGCGATATCTTCACGCCTTCAACCTCAAGAGCTTCCTCAGCAACCTTCCATAACTTTCCCTTTTCGGTATTTATCATAATAAAAGCGTTCAAACACTATCTCCCCGTATCTTATTGTATTTTCTTGCGGAAAGTTTATAAATTTTTCAGTAGATTGGACGTGGCATTCGGGTTTCATTTGTTGCCTTTATCTGATGCTCTTAAGGATGAGAAACATTTAATAGAATCTTCATAGTGTAAAAT
>CAYSEL010000086.1:0-3276 GCA_964430035.1 uncultured Candidatus Bathyarchaeia archaeon | reverse complement strand
GACGAGAATGTATCAGATGATAATGTTATGAGGTTACTTGAAGCTGCGAGATGGGCGCCTTCAGCTGGGAACATTCAGCCATGGGAATTCGTCGTAGTCAGAAACCCCGAGATAAAGAGGAGGTTGGCTAATGCCGCTTTAAATCAATCCTTTATAGAAGAGGCTCCAGTTGTAATAGTCGTCTGCGCCGATTCTGACCGTTCCGGACGGGGATATGGTAGCCGTGGATCTAACCTTTATTGTATACAGGATACAGCTGCGGCGACACAAAATATCCTTTTGGCCGCCTTTTCTTTGGGTCTTGGGGCATGTTGGGTTGGAGCCTTTCATGAAGAGGATGTTAAAGAGATTTTGAAAGTGCCTAAGGGAATAAGACCTGTCGCGATAGTTCCAGTAGGTCATCCAGCCGAGAAACCTGAGCCAAGATTTAGACGACCACTTAGGGAGATAGTTCATTATGAGACTTTCTGACGCCATTTTTCTTCATAAAAGATATAAGCCAATATGGAATAGGATGTCATAGGTGATTTTTTGGTTAATTGTCCAAACTGTGGAGCACAAATCTACGAAGATGCAAAGTTCTGCCCCAAATGTGGAACTAAAATCTTCCCGGAAAGAAATGAAGAGAAACTTGTAAAGTACGAGATCAAATATAGGCCTTCGTACTCTCTTTTAGAGGTTCGGCTTCCGCCTGGAGGCTGGATCACCGCCGAGGCGGGAGCTATGACTTACATGAGCAGTAACATCGAGGTGAAGACTAGGACAAGATTGGCTGAGTCTGGGTTGTGGGGCACAATAAAGGTCTCCCTTTTAGGAGGCGAGACTCTCTTCATAAACGATTATGTTGCGCATGGCGGAGAAGGCAAAATCGGGTTTGTCTCAGCCCCGTTAGGCGACATAACATGCCTTGAAGTGAGCCCGGAGAAAGGTTACATAGTCCAAAGCTCGGCTTACATCGCGTCAACTACAGGTGTTAAGCTGGACACTCAGTGGCAAGGCTTCACTAAGGGGCTCTTCGGTCAAAACCTCTTTATGATCAAGACTTTAGGTGAAGGAGAACTCTTCATAAACACGTTTGGCGCCATAGATATGCATGAACTCAGACAGGGGGAGAGCATAATAATTGACAATTTCCACCTTGCGGCACTGAGCACAACATGCCAATATAAGGTCCGCATGTTTGGAGGTTTGAAATCAACTCTTCTTGGAGGGGAAGGGCTGGTAACTGAAGTTACTGGACCAGGTGAGGTCTACGTTCAGACGAAGAACCCGCAGGAATTTGTCCACTGGCTCTGGAGATACATTGGTCCGCTTGTCCATGCTGAGGCAAGCAGAGCTGGAAGATTTGGGCTCAAACGATGAAAGTAGGATTTTACAAAGATTTTGTGCCTTTACCTCAGTCTTTATTTCTAGAAAATAATATTTTCTCTGAATAATTCGGAGTGATCTCATTGGCAAAAACTGTTCGTATTCCTATCCTTGCCATTCTAGGTCGGAGAGAATCTGGTAAGACGATGATGGTTGAGGCTTTAACCAAAAGTTTAGCCACGAAGTGTTTTCGGGTTGCATGTGCTAAGCATATTAGCCAGAAAGGTTTCTCTATGGACATTGAGGGTAAAGATACTTGGCGATACTCAGCAGCTGGCGCAGAGGTTGTCATCGCTGTATCGGATAGGGAAACAACAATAAAGATTAAGAACACTTTTGGCATTCCATCTTTAAAGACAATGAGTAAGTTTGCAATCGAGATGGGAGCTGATGCCCTACTGCTTGAAGGTTTTTCTGAACTGGTTCTCAGCGACAGACATATCGGGAAGATTATCTGCGTAAGAGGCCTAGAAGAGTACGCAGAATTCAAAAAGAAAATCCAAGGTCAGATTATTGCATTCTGTTCAGTTGGAGAACTCGAAAAGAACATTATAAATCTGGAGAGGGGCTTACAGAACGTAATCCAGAAGGCACTTGATTTCATCGTAAAGATGAAAAAGGTTTATGAAATTCTTAACCAACTCGCTGGGTTAGACTGCGGCAAATGTGGCAGAGAGACATGTCAAGATTTGTCCCTAGCCATATATGAAGGGCAAGCCAGAATTGAAGATTGTCAGCCTTTAAGGCTTAAGCCAGAGTTGGAGACTATGATAACGGTTGAGGGTGTTGAAATTCCGATTCAGCCCTTCGTATCAGAGTTCGTTAAGAAGACAGTTTTAGGTATGGTCTCCGCCTTAAAAGGTGTTCAACTCGAAGGCGACGAAAAGGTCAAAATAGAAATCATAAGAAGAAAGCCTAAAGAATAAGAGAGCACCCAGTAAACAAGACCTTACAATTATCCCCGAAGACCTTTTCTAAAGCTTCAAAAGTTTTCTTGCCCGTGCAGTGGCATGGGCAGACAAGTTCAGGATTAAGGTCTCTAAGACCATCAATAGTCCGCTGTATTCTTTCATCGCTCGCTTCGTAGAGGTGGAAGCCTCCGACCACAGCGTAGACCTTCTCAACATTCGTTATTTTCTTAGCATATTGGACTGTGTTCATGATTCCGGGATGGCTGCATCCCGAAAGAATAACGAGACCTTTCCCATCAACCTTAAAGACCAAAGCCTGTTCATCGATTAAGTAGTCTTCAACAAATCTTTCGCGGCTTATTGTCCAAAACCCATTCACAGTCTCATACTGGATGACACGTTCAATCTCTCCCGTCGATAAAGCATCCTCCATTATGAGAACTGGGCTTCGAGAAAGGAGCAGAAGACCACCATAGGCTTCAACATCTCGGCTTGTGAAGGGTGTACCAATATCAGTCAAGAATGGCTTATGCTTCAGCTTAGGCTCGAAGATCCTTGGATGAGCCACAATTGGAACTCTTCTGTCAATGTGCTTCAGCACGCCAATTAACCCGCCTGTATGGTCATAATGTCCATGTGTCAAAAAGATTAATCTGGTCTTCTTTAAGTCTACTTTTAAGGCTTCAGCATTCCGAATAACTACTTCGGAAGATGGCCCCACATCCATAAGGAGGCTAAGCATTCTGTCCTTAGCCTGGGTCTCGACATCAATGCTTATTGAAAGGCCATGTTCAGCCCTAAGAGGCGGAATCAGCTTCCCTCTTCTAAGACCGGCGGCATCATCCACAATTACGGTTAACTTTAAACCTTTCACCATTGAACCGTTTCCCACGCAAGAACTCAAATCCTATTAAAAGATTTCCTCTAATCATTATTATTGTTTCCTCCAAAAAAGATTGCTACTGAAAATGACCCAGACATCTTATTCTGCTAATAT
>CAYSEL010000085.1:0-4920 GCA_964430035.1 uncultured Candidatus Bathyarchaeia archaeon | reverse complement strand
CTCATGGCTATGGAAGGGTGGGCCAACATAGGAAAAGCGGTTCGAAGGGTAGGAGAAAGGTTGGAAGGCATAAGCATGGATGGAGCTACGTGCTTCGATATGAGCCGAATTACTTCAAGAAAAAGAGGTTTAAATCTCTTAAGAAGGTTGAGGAAAAAGTTATTAATCTGAAAGATCTTGAAGAGATCGCGCGTAATTTGTCACTGAAAAAGGCAGATAAAATTTTTGTTGATTTGGAAATGATGGGATACGACAAACTTCTAGGTAATGGAAATATAAATTTGTCTCTATCAGTCAAGGTGCCATCATGCTCTAAAACAGCCTTAAAAAAGATAGAGGCGGCAGGTGGGCAAGTCTTAACTAAAGAGACCAGTGCGGAAAACTTCTCTTAAGGTGGTCTCGCATGAAATGCCTTAAAAGAACATAGGCAGAATAGTGAAATATGACGGGGGAGAAATTTGGCTGGGAGATTTCTAAATGCATTCAAACCGCTTATGATGCTGTTGCCTGAGGTTAAAGCGCCTGAAAGGAAGGTCAGTCTCAGCGAAAAACTGTTCTGGACCGCCATAGCCGTCATAATATACCTTGTTATGACCGAAGTTCCTCTTTACGGTCTAGCGGGTACGAGTGAGGAAGGTCTTCTTTACTATCGCGTAATATTTGCCTCGACAAAGGGGACTTTAATGGAGCTGGGGATTGGGCCTATCGTCACAGCTGGATTGATTCTTCAGATGTTGGCAGGCTCTGGCATAATTCAGGTTGACTTCTCAAATCCGGATGACCGCTCCCTCTTTACAGGCGCCAGCAAAGTATTCTCGATTATTTTCACAGCCTTCCAAGGGTCAGCTTATCTTGTAGGCGGGTTTTACGGTACACTAGACCCGAGACAAGCGGTAATAATCTTCATCCAATTATTAATCGCAGGTTTAATCCTCATGCTTCTCGACGAGATGATTCAAAAAGGGTGGGGGATAGGAAGCGGAATAAGCCTCTTCATACTTGCCGGTGTGGCACAAAGGATAATGCTGGACTGTTTCTCCATAATTGAGGTTGGCGGAACAAACGAGCCAGTAAGACGTTACGGGATTATATCAGCCATGATCCAAGCTTTAATTTCAGGCGGATCCTTTGAGAATTTCCTTCTCAGCCCCAGCGGATACCCAAGCATAGTAGGGCTGTTAACAACTATCGGAATTTTCCTATTTGTGATTTACGCTCAAGGAATGAGAGTTGAACTTCCAATAGCGCATGCTATGTTTCGTGGTTTTAGGGGCAGATACCCAATTACTTTGCTATATGTCTCAAACCTCCCAGTCATCTTCGCCTCAGCTTTATTCGGAAACATCTTCGTGTGGTCCCAACTAATCTGGAACTACTTTAAGGATAGTGAATGGGCGTCGTTTGTAGGATTACTCGGCAAGTTCACATACGAAAACGGAAATCCTGTGCCTATTGATGGCTTGGCATATTACGTGACTGCTCCAACACGTGGTTTCTTAGAAGTAATTGCGAACCCTGTCCGATATTTGGTCTACGCTTTATTCCTAATAGTCTTCTGCATTATCTTTTCTCTCGTGTGGTTACAAGTTGGTGGACTAGACCCGAGAACAATTGCAAAGCAACTTGTAGACTCAGGAATGCAGATTCCAGGTTTCAGAAGATCGGATAGGTCAATAGAGGTCATACTGAGCCGGTACATACCAACGGTCACGGTTCTAGGCGGATTAATAGTGGGAATACTCGCTGCGATAGCCGATTTCTTCGGCGCCTTCGGAACCGGTACAGGTATACTGCTTTCAGTAGGTATAGTCTATCAGTTTTACCAGCAGTTGATGCGGGAACGCATCGAAGAAGTATATCCAGGTTTAAGACGTTTCTTAGGCGGGTGATACTAGATATGTCGGCCCTTGAACCGTTGCTCCAACCACCCGGTTCGACCTTATTCGTATTACTAACCTCATCTCTCACATCTCTTACTATGATGCTGATGAACCGTGTGTTCATCAACCCCAAGAAGCTCTCGTCATGGCAAGAAGAAATTAGGAAGTGGAACATTGAGAAAGAAAGAGCCAAAAAATCAGGGGATAAGAAGCTTCTTTCAAAAGTCAAGAAACAGGAGAAGCATATTACGCAGTTAGAGTCAAAGATTCTTAAACGCCAACTCCTAAATATGACAATTGTGTTCGTCCTTATTATAGGCGTGTGGCAGTTTCTCGCCTTATTATATGCTATGACCCCAGGCGTTGCTTATGTGCCATTCTGGATTCCTTTTTTGACTCCGATGCCACCTTACCCATTGCCAATGTTTTTTTGGTATATGATCTGCTCATATTTTTCAGGCACCATCTTCTCGCGAGTCTTCGGCGTGAGCATGGGGCTAGGGATGCAACCGCAAAGGCAAGCCACTTCTTAGCGGAGATGAACCGCAATGTCAACTGTTCCTCCTTCTCTCATGGATAGAGAAAAAATGATTCTATGCGTATGTGGGCTAGCTGGATCTGGCAAGAGCACAGTTGCTAAGAGGCTTGCGAGGCACTACAAACTCAAGTACCTTTCAGGTGGCGACGCATTAAAAGCAGTTGCAGCGGATATGGGCTACAAAGTAACTTGTAAAGGTTGGTGGGAGAGTGAAGAGGGAAGACGGTTCATTGAAGAACGGGAGAGAAACTTGGAAATTGACAGAAAGGTGGATGAAAAATTGCTAGAATGGGCTCGGAAAGGAGGCGTTGTGTTGGACAGCTGGGCTATTCCGTGGCTGGTTAAGGAAGGGTTCAAAGTCTGGCTTGAAGCCTCTGAGAATGAAAGGGCTAGACGTGTAGCCCACCGGGACGGTCTAAGCCTAGAAGACGCTGTAAGGTTTATCAGGGAGAAGGAAGAAAAGACGAAAGCAATATACAAAAAACTTTATGGCTTCAACCTTGGAGAAGACTTCACACCATTCAACCTAATAATTGATGTTGAAAATCTTGATAAAGATGAGGTCTACCAAGCCCTTCGCATGGTTATAGATAACCTTGTCTTAAAAGAAAAACACAGCGGAGCCTAAAATGCTGAAAACATTTAAGTTCTCTTTTTTTATACCATTATCTCTGGTGAAAAATCTTTATGGGAAAGGCTGAATACAAGGTTTCGGGCGGAAAACTCATTAAAGTTCAACTTACTGCGAAAGAAAATCTCATAGAGAAGATTAAGATTATGGGGGACTTCTTTTTGCATCCGGAAGAATCTATTGAGAGCCTCGAAAAAGAACTTGAGAATCAAGTGTTAGAAGAGCAGAATATCACATCTATCATAAAAGCCTTCTTGAAGAGGCATAACGCAATTCTGTTGGGTGTCTCTCCGGAAGACTTTGCGAGATGCATAATCATGGCTGGTGAGAGGCATGGTTGAAGAATGGCGCTTATTGGATACTGGGCTTCATGACGCTTTCTATAACATGGCTTTAGACGAGGCAATAGCAATAGCAAGGTCCCAAGACAAAGTGCCTAACACTGTTAGGTTTTTCAGATGGGAGCCGTCAGCCGTCTCAATTGGTTACTTCCAAAGCATGGAGGAAGAAGTGGACATAGCAGCCTGCAATAAAATGGGCATCGACTACGTGAGACGGCGAACAGGTGGGGGAGCTGTCTATCATGATAGGGACGGCGAATTGACCTACAGCATAATAGTAAATGAGGGCAACAGGTTAATCTCTGGAGACTTCATAGAGACCTATAAAACCCTCTGTTCAGGCTTGGTAGAAGGGTTGAGGCTATTAGGGGTTCAAGCTGAGTTTAAGCCGATCAACGATATAGTGGTGGATGGAAAGAAGATCTCTGGTAACGCTCAGACAAGAAGCATGAATGTTGTGCATCAGCATGGGACTATACTCCGAGAAGTCGATCCGTCCGTAATGTTTAGGGTCTTGAAGGTTCCAAATGAGAAGATCCGTGACAAGATGATCAAATCGGTTGAGGAAAGGGTTACATCTATCAGCAAGCTTTTAGGGAGAGAAGTAAGATTCGATGAGCTAAAGTCCGCTCTTATAAAGGGTTTTGAAACTGCTTTTGGAATAAGGCTTGTTCAAGATAAGACAACGAGCCTCGAGGAAGAGATCGCTTCGAAAATCCAACGACAAAAATATGCGGCAAAGGAATGGAACTTCAAGAGATGAAAAGAGAATAAAGATTAATCACCCATATTTTAAATCCGTAACTACCTTTTGGCATTCTCTTGGAACACAAAAATTAAGATTAGAAAACTCGTATCAAGAATATAGGTTCATATGATAAGGAAGAAGAGATCGAAGTTCGAGATCTACCTTGATGTCCTCAGGATGGTCAATTCAGGAGTTAACAAACCGACAAATATAATGTACAAATGCAACTTAGCTTGGAACCCTTTTAAGCGGATTCTTAACTCTTTGGTCGAGAATGGTATGCTTATAACACTCGATTCAGGTAGCAGAAGAACCTACGAGCTGACTGAGAAGGGAAGAGAGGTGCTTAAATATTTCAAAACGACGGAAGCCATACTTGTATCCCTAACAAAAAGCCGACGCTTCAAATAGGTTTCTAAGGACGAAAACTTTCTCTGCCATTTTGACAGATCGGAACCTTACCGCGCTCTAGCGAACGACTCCATTTATCCCAACTTTTTTGGATAATGAAATTAAGGAACAAAAAATAGGTCTAAGCACACGTAACCTATTAATAACCATCATTTCTTTAGGATCCATGAATTGCTGAAGCGGTGCAGAAGTTTGAAAGATAAAGAGGCTGAAGTTCTCATTATAGGAGCTGGGCCAGCGGGTTTAGTCGCGGCGCGTGAAGCAGCCAAGAGGCGTGTAGAAGTAATAGTCTTGGAGGAACATAAGGAGATTGGTTCTCCATGCCACTGTGCTGGACTATTGAGTTTGAAAGGGCTGAAAAAAATCGGGAT